>JBBTDR010000166.1:0-1009 GCA_038042665.1 Nitrospinota bacterium | reverse complement strand
TAGGTTGTCATCCTGAGCGAAGCGAAGGATCTCGGTTTTGATCGCAAAAATCCACACCGAGATCCTTCGGTCGCTGCGCTCCCTCAGGATGACAACCGGGAGTGCCGTTGTCCTTCCCATCCGCCCCGCATTCAACAAAACGGCGGCGGAGGGACCGCCTCCGCCGCTCGGCTGAGCCCGTCGAATGCCGCCGGGGATGCCGCGTTCCGTCCCTTCCCTACACCGGGCTCGGGCGCGCCTCGAGCTCGGCGGGGGTGAGGGCGTCGCCCACCCCGATCATGCTGTCGCGGGTGACGAGCTGGGCGAGCTTCTCCTCGCTCCAGCCCTCGGTGCCCTTGGGCCGGCGGGGCATGATGAGGTAGCGGCAGTCGGCGTTGGAGTCCACGACGACGAGCTCGATGCCCGCGGGGGGGTCGTAGCCCAGGTCGTTGAGGGTGCCGCGCGGGTCCACCACGGCCTTCGAGCGGTAGGGGAAGCTCTTGTACCAGGTGGGGGGCTGGCCGAGCAGGGGGCGCGGATAGCAGGAGCACAGGGTGCAGGTGACCATGTAGTGCACCTTGGCGGTGTTCTCGATGACGACGAGGTGGTTGATGGCCGAGGTGTCGATGCCGAGCTCCAGGCAGGCGCTCTTCGCGTCCATGAAGAGGCGCTCCTTGAACTCGGGGTCCACCCAGGCGCGGGCCACCACCTTGGCGCCGAGGGTGGGGGTCTGGGCCTCGATCTCCTCGATGGCGCGGCGCATCTCGTCGGTGGTGACGAGGCCCTTCTCGCGCAGGACGTTCAGCAGCGCCACCACGCGGATCTGGAAGTAGTCCATCTCGTGCTCGACGCGCTGGACGGTGTCCCCCAGGTAGCCGACGTCCTCCTTGCGGCGGAGGATGTGGGTGTCGTCGTGCGGGTGGCCGTTCCCGTGATCGTGGCCGTGGGGGTGAGGGTGGTCGTGCCAGTGGGGATGATCTTGCCCGTGGCTGGCGGACATGGCGTAGCGCCTCCTATGCCGGTTCGAGCC
>JBBTDR010000165.1:0-2523 GCA_038042665.1 Nitrospinota bacterium | reverse complement strand
TACGGGGCGGCCCACCCCTTCGGGCGCCCCATCCTGGGCACCCGGCGCTCGGTCGCCCGCCTCGGCCGCGGGGCCCTACGGCGCTACCACCGCCGCTGCTACCATCCCGCCCGGGCCGTGTTCGTCCTGGCCGGGCCGATCGAGGAGGAACCGCTCATCCGCCTCCTCCGGCGGAGGCTCGCCGAGCTGGCGGGCGGCTGGGCCGCGCGGCCTCCCGCCGTCCTCGCGCGCGGCCTCCACGCCCCTCCCGCTTCGCCGCGGGAGGGGCCGCGCGCGTTCTCCCTCCGGGGGCGTTCCAGCCTCGCCTACCTGGACCTCGCGTTCGCCGCTCCTCCGATCACCCATCCGGACGCGCCCGCGCTCGAGGTGCTGAGCATGCTGCTGGGCTCCGGGGACAGCTCCCGCCTCTACCGGCGGCTGTGCGTGGAGAACCCCTGGATGCACGAAGCCTCGAGCGATGTGTTACTGGCGGCTGGCCCCGGCCTCTTTTTCATGGGGGGCGTGGCCGAACCGGGGAAGGCGCTGCGGGCGGCGGAGGAGATGTTCCGCGCGGCCGCCGATCTGGCGGGGAATCATCCCCCGGACGAGGAGGAGATGGAGCGGGTCCGCACCCTGTTCTGGGCCGACATCGAGTTCCGCCGCGAAAGCGTGTCCGGGTGCGCCCGGATGGCGGGCTACTCCCAGCTCGCCGCCGGGGACGCCCGCTTCGCCGGGAAATACCTCGCCCGGCTCCTGCGGGTGACCCGCGGGGATGTGCAGCGGGCCTGTGCGCGCTATCTGCGGGCCGGGGGGCTCACCGCCGGGGTGTTCCTTCCGGACCGGGCCCAGGGGGGGACGGGCCCGCGCGCCTTCCGGGAGGCCATCGGCCGGGGGCTTTCCTTGCTGGAAGGGAAGCGGCGCCCCCTCCCGGCGGGCGGCGGCCGGAAGCCGGCCCCGGCGAAGACCCCGCCCCTCCTCCGCGAGCGGCCCGCGGTCCGCCCGCGGAAGGAGGAGGAACCTCACGTGTTCCGCCTCCACCGGGGGGGCCGGCTCGTGGTCCTGCCGGGGGGCCAAGCCCGCGTCTTCGCCCTGCGGGCTGTCTTCCTGGGCGGCCAGCGGCTGGAGGGGGAGGGGCGCGCCGGGTGGCACTCCCTCATGTCCAACGCCGCTCCCA
Organism: Nitrospinota bacterium; assembly: GCA_038042665.1. Lineage (GTDB taxonomy): Bacteria > UBA8248 > UBA8248 > UBA8248 > UBA8248 > 2-12-FULL-69-37. The sequence goes on along the minus strand of JBBTDR010000165.1, from coordinate 1,370 downwards.
TGGCGAGCCGCGAACTCTCCTCGGAGGAGATGGCCCGGCGGGTGGACAGCCTGGGCGCCTCGCTCGGCGGGAACGGGGGGCGGAACAGCTTCGGCCTCTACGCCGCGGGCCTCTCGGCGCTGACGGATGAGATCGCCGATCTCTTCTGCCAGGTGCTCTACGCGCCCGCCTTCGACGAGGAGGACGTGGCCCTCGCCCGCCGGGAGGCCGACTCCGCCCGGAGGGCCGATCGGGACGACCTGGGCCAGCTCTCCCGCCTGCACGCCATGTCCCTGCTCTACGGAGCGCATCCCTTGGGCCGCCACCTCATGGGGAGCCGGGCGAGCCTCGCCCGCGCGGGCGGCGCGCGGCTGCGGGCGCAATGGCGCCGCTGGGCCCTGCCGGAGAACATGGTGATCGGGGCGGCGGGGGACGTCGACCCCGCCGCGCTGGCCCGGAAGCTCTCCCGCCGGCTGAAGGAGGGTTGGCGCGGCGCCCCCGCGTGGCGGGCCTTCCCCTCACCGGCCCCGCCGGCGGCGCCCCGGCGGCCGCGCGTGCGGTGGGTGCGGGCCGCCGAAGCCTCCCAGGCGCATCTCCATCTGGCGTATCTCGGAGCCCGGATCCGCGATCGGAGGCGCTTCGCGCTCGCGGTCGTGGCCGCCGCGCTCGGCAGCCAGGGCGGGGGCCTCTTCTGGGAGCTCAGGGAGCGGCGCGGCCTGGCCTACGAATCGGGCGTCACCTGCCAGGAGGGGCTCGACCGGGGCCCGTTCGTCCTCTACGCCGCGGTTGCGCCGGGTGCGGAGGAGGCCGCGCTCCGCGTCATGCGCGCGGAGGTCGCCCGGGTGCGCGAGAAGGGGCTCGGGGCGGAGGAGCTGGAGCGCGCCAAGGCGTTCGTGCTGGGCGATCTCCTGCGGAGCCAGCAGCGCGCGGGGGCGCGCGCCTCGGAGCTGGCCTACGGGGAGCTCTATGGGCTGGGTCCGGACGGCCTGAAGCGGCTCCTGCGGGGTTTCGAGGCGGTGGACGCGGCGGGGGTCCGCCAGGCGGCGCGGGAGTTCCTCGACCCGGCGGGGGAGTGCCTGGTGGTGCTCGGGCCGCACTAGAGGTGTGAAGTCTCGACAGGTTGTTCGCTGGGACATCCTCCCCGCCGCGCCTTCGCCGGGCTTTGCCCCCCTCTCCCTCCGGCCTGCGGCGGGTTTGGCCGCGGTGGAGAGGGGAGGCTGCGCCGCCAAATCATCCCTCACCCGGAGCGCCCAAGCGGCAAGCCGTTTGGCGCTCCGCCCTCTCCCAGGGGGAGAGGGGGAGAAACCGGGCCTCCGGGTTTGGATTAGACGGCTAGGCGCTCAGGGCCGGCCGCGCTGGATCTCGTTGAGGCGGTTCTGCAGGCGGCGGAG
>JBBTDR010000164.1:0-1723 GCA_038042665.1 Nitrospinota bacterium | reverse complement strand
CTGCTGGTCATCGGCCCCCAAAAACTGCCCGAGATGGCCCGCAGCCTGGGCCGCGCCCTCCGAGAGCTCAAGCGGGCCACCACGGACCTCCAAAACACCTTCGACCTGGAGGCGGAGTTCGAGACCGAGCCCCGGAAGACTGAACCCTCCCCTCCCCCGGCGGAAGCCGGCGCGCCCGGGGCGAAGGGCCCGGAGGAAGCCGCGGGCGGCGGGGGCGCTCCAGAGGGCGGGGCCGCGCCCGCCCCGGCGGAGACCGGGCCCCCCCGCGACGGAGGGAGCCGCCCGACGTGAGCCCAGATCAGAGCATGCCGCTCACGGCGCATCTCTCGGAGCTCCGGAGCCGGCTCATCGTCATCCTGTCCGCTGTCGGGATCCTGTTCCTCCTCACCTACTACTTCTCGGCCTACCTGCTGGCCCTGGTGCAGCGGCCCATCGGCGGCCACAAGCTCGTCTTCCTCGCCCCGGCGGAGGCCTTCTTCGCCCACATGAAGGTGGCCTTCTACGCCGCCTTCTTCCTGAGCCTGCCCGTCATCTTCCACCAGGTGTGGCGGTTCTGCGTCCCGGGCCTGATGGAGTCCGAAAGGCGCTACGTCGCGCCCTTTGTCATCGCCTCCTCGGCCTGCTTCGTCGCGGGGGCCCTGTTCTGCTACTTCGTCGTCCTGCCCTTCGGGCTGGACTTCCTCCTCAGCTTCGGCTCCCCGACCCTCGAGCCCCAGATCTCCATCAGCTACTACGTTTCCTTCGTGTTCCAGCTCATCCTCGCCTTCGGGCTGGTCTTCGAGGTGCCCATCGCGGTGGTGCTGCTCGTCCAGGTCGGGGCGCTCTCGACGAAGACCCTCACCTCGAACCGGGGCTACGTGGTCATCGGGGCCTTCGTCCTCGGGGCGGTCCTGACACCCACCCCCGACTTCTTCAACCAGATACTCCTCGCGGGGCCCCTGCTGGTGCTGTTCGAGATCAGCATCGTCGTCGGGCGCTTCATCGAGCGCCGCAAGGCGCGGCGCGCCGCCGCGCAGGAGAACGAAGGGAGCGGCGGCGAGGAGGCCTCCCCATGACCCCGCCCGACCCGCGCGGGCCGCTCGGCCCGGCCGAACGCATCATCTGCGCCCTGGACCTTCCCTCGCTGCCGGAGGCTCTCCGGCTCGTGGACGCCCTCGGGGGCGGCGTGCGCTGGTTCAAGATCGGGATGGAGCTCTTCACCCGGGAGGGGCCGCGCGCGGTGGAGGAGATCCTCCGGCGCGGGGCGGGCGTCTTCCTCGACCTCAAGTACCACGACATCCCCGCCACCGCCGAGCGCGCGGTGGCCTCGGCCGGGGCGCTGGGGGTCTCGCTGCTCACCGTCCACGCCCTGGGCGGCCCGGCCATGCTCGAGGCCTGCGCCCGGGGGCGGGACCGCTGCGCCAAGCCCCCGGCGGTGCTCGCCGTCACCGTCCTCACGAGCATGGACCAGGAAGCCCTCGGCGCGGTGGGCGTCGCCCGCCCCCTGGAGGAGCAGGTGCTGGCCTCGGCCGAGCTGGCCCGCCGGGCCGGGCTGGATGGGGTGGTGGCTTCCCCGCAGGAGGTGGCAGCCCTCCGGAAGCGGCTCGGAAAGGGCCCCCTCATCGTCACCCCAGGGGTGCGGCTGGGCGGGGGAAGCCAGGACGACCACGCCCGGGCCGAGACCCCCGAGCGCGTCTTGATGGCCTTGAGGGGGGTGGCCACCGGACTCACGATGACCGTCGCT
>JBBTDR010000163.1:0-1420 GCA_038042665.1 Nitrospinota bacterium | reverse complement strand
GCTTCGTCGCAAACGGCCAGGTCCGCGTCTTTAAGGGCCCCCGCCAGCTACACGAGGGCGTAGGGGGCCCCCAGGCGGCCCAGCGACCAAGCGGCCCTGGCCCGCACCGAAGCGCTCTTGTCCTTCAAAGCCTTGCGGAGGACGGAGATCGACGCCCTGTCCCCCACCTTGCCCAGCGCCTCGGCCGCCGCGGCCCGGACGGACGCGGAGCGGTCTTGGAGAGCGGCGCCGAGCGCGGGCGCGGCGGAAGCGGCCCGGGGTCCTAATCCTCCCAAGGTCCGGGCCGCGGAGGCCCGGACCCCTTCCTGCGCGTCGGACAAGGAGGAGCGGATCTCCCCCAAGGCCGACTCCGGAAGAGGCGCATCGGACTGGGAGACGGAAAGGTAGACCTCGGCGGCGGGAGCCGCCTCGGCCGCGGCCGAACCTCCGATACCAAGAGGAAGGTTCATGAGGATGCATGCCGCCGCGGATATCCGAGCCCATTGAGACATGGCGCCTCCTACTTCACCCTTTTCGGCCGGATGGCTTCCAAAGCCACCAACGAATAGAGCCGGACATGGGGATCCTTGTCCTTGAGGGACATCAGGAGTTGGGGAACGGCGGTCCGGGCCTTGGGACCGATCCTGGCGAGGGCCCCCGCGGCCCCGATGCGGACATAGGGATATTCATCATTGAGCGTGTCAATGAGCTGGGAGACGGCCAACTCCGACCACCCATCCACTCCGCCCAGCGCCATGGCGGCGCTGCCCCGCACCTCCGGATGCGGATTATTCAGCGAGGACAACAACCCGGGCAGGGATTCCTCCCCCCTGGGCCGGATCAACTGGAGCGATAGGGCGGAGGACAACCTCACGTCCGGATCGGGGTCCGAGGATTCGGCCTTCTCCAGCAACGGCGCGGCCTCGACGGCCTTGAGCATCCCGAGCGTCCCCGCCGCGCTCATGCGGATATGGGGGGAGTTGTCGCGCAGCCACTCCATGAGCCTGGGAACGGCACGCCGGCCGGCCGCCCCCATGTTTCCCAACGCGAAGGCGGCGGCGATCCGGACGATCTCCTCTTTGTCCTCCATCGCCGTCAACAAGTCCCCCGCGGCGCCGGCCGAATTCGATCCCGCGATATTCAAGGAGACGATGGCCGCGAGTCGTCGGACCAGGTCCCCTTCGCGGATCTCGGCCGCCAGTTTCGGAACGTCACGGTCCCGGGGCGGACGAATGGCCCTCAGGGCCGAGACCCCGCTCATGCGCGCGTGCAAGTCCCGGTCCTCCCGAATGACGCCGATGAGCTCCGGCAACGCGGTCTCCGCCCGTTCCCCCATCCTCCCGAGGACCATGACCGCGCCCATCCGGACATAGAGGTTCTCGTCCCTCATGAGAGGAACCAGGGTGTCAAGGAGCCGCTGAGGATCGGGCGAGAGCATCTC
>JBBTDR010000162.1:0-12820 GCA_038042665.1 Nitrospinota bacterium | reverse complement strand
TCAGCTCGGCGTGGACCGCCTTGATCACCTGCTGGGAGGGGTCCAGGTGGATGGCCCGCTCGGCCCCCACCACGCTCTCCCGGACCTTGGCGATGAAGTCCTTGGCCACCCGGAAGTTGACGTCGGCCTCGAGGAGGGCGAGGCGAATCTCCCGGAGGACGGCGTCCACCTCCTTCTCGCCCAGGGCGCCCCTTCCCCGGATGTCCCGGAAAATGGCCCCCAAACGGTCCCGAAGCCCCTCGAACACCCTGGCTTCCCCCGGAGGAAAAAGCGGCCTCCGGGGGCCGGCGCCGGCGCCCGGAAAGCCAGACAAAACGGCTATTTATAGGGACCCAGGCGGGCCCTGTCAACCGGCCCCCGCGAGGAGCTAGGTGTGGAATCCCAACACGTTGTCCGCACCGCAGGCAGGAGCTTGGCGATGGGCGTTCTGTACACCCCCATCCCCTCTCCCAGAGGGAGAGGGAGAAGTGCCGCACCGGCTATGGTGAACAACGTGCCGAGATTCGACAGCTAGTCTCCCCTGATCTGGCGGATGGCCCCGGCGTAGTCCTTCGAGCCGAAGATCGCCGTGCCCGCCACCAGGACGTCCGCCCCGGCCTCCCGCAGCGCGGCGGCGTTCTCGGCGGTCACCCCGCCGTCCACCTCGAGGAGGGCCTCCCCCCCCCGGGCGTCCCGCATCCGCCGGGCCTCCCGCACCCGCCCCAGGGCCGAGGGGATGAACTTCTGGCCCCCGAAGCCCGGGTTCACGCTCATGACGAGCACGAGGTCCACCTCCCCCAGCACCGGCTCGATGGCCGCGAGGGAGGTGCCGGGGTTGAGGGTCACCCCGGCCAGCGCCCCGAGGGAGCGGATGGCCTGGAGGGTGCGGTGGATGTGCCGGGCCGCCTCGGCGTGAACCGTCACGATGTCGGCCCCCGCGCGGACGAAGTCCTCCAGGTAGCGGTCCGGATCGGCGATCATGAGGTGAACGTCCAGCACCATCTCCGGGCAGGCCCGGCGGGCGGCCGCGACGCCCATGGGCCCCACCGAGATGTTGGGGACGAAGTGGCCGTCCATCACGTCGAAGTGGAGCCAGTCGGCCCCGGCCCGGCGGACCGCCTCAATCTCCTCCCCCATCCGCTCGAACTTGCCGGCGAGCAGGGAGGGGGCGACCCGCACCTTCCCCCGCGTCATGTCGGGCCTGGGCATGCAGGGCTCCCTAATGTAATGCGTCAAAAATCTCTTGCCGCTAGGCGATCTTGGCCATCCACCCGTAGGGGCGAGGCATGCCTCGCCCCTACCGCTGTTGATTGCACCCTGGCGAAGATCGCCACATGTAAAGAAGCGTTAGACGCACCACACTAGTGCGCCTGTTCTTCCACCAACTGGCCGTCGAGGTAGATCCGCGCCCAGGTGCGCCCCGTCGAGGGGATCAGGACCTGGATCTCCTCCCCGGCGTTCACCTCGCGCGCGAGGGCCTCGCGCTTCTCCCCGCCCGTCTCGAGCTCGATCTTCAGCTGCCGCGCGGGCTTGCCGGGCGGGACCCGGTAGCGCAGGACGCCATAGTTGCCCGTGATCTGATCCACGCCCCGGGCCACGTCCACGTGGACGCGGTGGCCGGCCAGCACCCGCTGCCCCGCCGGGGGGATCTGGGTCACGATGGTCCCCCGGAGCGCCCCCTGCCGGTCCACGTAGCGCACCCGGCCCACGCTCAGCCACACCTCGCGCACCCGGTCCAGGGCGGCGTTCACGGGCTCTCCCACGAGAGAGGGCATGACGTAGGCGCGCTCGCGCGCCCCCTGGCTCACGAGCAGGACGACGCCGCCCCCGCGGGGAGTCGCCTTGCCCTCGGCGGGCCAGGCGCCGATCACCTCGTCGATGGGCCGCTTGGGATCGAAGAGGCGCTCCACCAACCCCACCCTCAACCCCTGCTGGCGGACGAGGGTCTCCGCCCGGGCCAGGTTCTCCCCCGTCACCTTGGGGACGGTCACGTCGCGCGAGCCCTGGCTGAGGACGAGCGAGACCGTCCGGTTCTTCCGGATGCGGCGGCCGCCCGGCGGGTTCGTGCTCACGACGTGGTTCTGGGGCACCTCGTCGCTGAACGTCCGCTCGGCCACCTGGAGGGGAATGCCCCGCTCGCCCAGGATCTCCAGCGCCCGGACGACGTCCATCCCCGCGACGTCGGGCAGGAAGGCGCTCTCCCCCTCCTGGAAGAGGTAGAGCCCGGCGAGCCCTCCCCCCGCCCCCGCGAGGAAGAGGAGCAGGGCGGCGAACGCCGCCCGCATCAACGCGCGCATCGCGTGCTACCCCCCGCGCCGCCACCGCATGGCGAAGAACCCGTCCAGCCCCGGCGCGTCCTCCGGGCAAATCCAAAGGGCGCCCCCCCGCCCGGCGAAGCGCTCCGCCGCGGGCGGGAGGGAAACCTCCCGATCCGGCGCAAAGTCCGCCCGATCGAGGCTGGCCACGACTTCCTCCGTCTCCTCGGGCTCGTTGCTGCACACCGCGTACACCAGCCGCCCGCCGGGCCGGACCATCCCCGCCGCCGCGCGGAGGAGCCCCCGCTGGCGCCGCCCGTGGGCGGGCACGTCCTCCTCCCGCAGCCGCCAGCGCGCGTCCGGATGACGCCGCAGCACCCCGAGGCCGGAGCACGGGGCATCCACCAGCACCAGATCGAAGGATTCCCCGAAGGCGGGACGGGAGGCGTCCATCACCACGGAAGGCGCGTGCGCCCCGATCCTAGCACAGTTCTCCCGGAGAAGCCTGAGACGCGCGGGGGAGAGGTCCGCCGCGGCCACGCGCCCGCCGGGCGAGACCGCCCACGCGAGGCAGGCGGTCTTCCCGCCGGGGGCGGCGCAGGCGTCCAGCGCGCGGTCGCCGGGCCCGGCCCCGGCGTAGCGGGCCGCGAGGCTCGACGCCTCGTCCTGGACGATGAAGAGCCCCTCGGCGAAGCTTGGAAGTTGGGTCAGGCCCGGCCCCTGGGAGAGCACCCGGAGGCACTCCGGGTCGGCGAGCGCGGGGGCGGTCGTCACCCCTTCCTCCGCCAGGCGGGCGGCGAGCTCTCCGGGCGTTGTGCGCAACGGGTTCGCCCGGAGGACGAGGGGCCCCTCGGCGTTGTTCGCCTGGCAGCGGGCCCGGGCGCGCTCCGGGCCGAGCGAAGCGACCCACCGCCGCGCCAGCCACCTCGGATGGGACTCCCACATCACCAGCCCATCCTCCGCATCCCCCGGAGGCTCCAGCGGCGCTTGGCCCACCTTGCGGAGAACCGCGTTCACGAGGCCCCGCTCCCACCTCCCCGCCCCCGCCAGCTCCACCGAGGCGTTCACCGCCCCGTGGGCGGGGACGCGGTCCAGGAAGAGGAGCTGATAGGCGCCGAGCCGCAGGGCCCCGCGCGCGGCGGGGGGAAGGCGCTCCGGCGGCTTCTCCAGGAATCGCCCGAGGGCGAAATCGAGCCGGTTCCGCCAGCGGAGGACGCCGTAGATCAACTCGCGCAGGAAGGCCCGATCGCGCGGATCGAACGCGGCGGCGGCGAACCGCCCCACCAGGTCCTCCGCGTTCTCGGGATGGGACTCGAAGGCGAGCAGGGCGGCGTGGGCGGCCCGGCGGACGGGGTCGGCCCCGCCCGAGGAAGGGCGTCCGGCCCCGGAGCCCGGAGCGGCCCGCGGCCTTTGGGTCATCCCCGCGCCCCCAGGCGGGCGCCCCCGGGAAGCGCGTGCCCGCGGAGATAGGCCTCCGCCTCCATCCGCCTGCCGCCCGGGGGCTGGAGCTCGAGGATGGCCAGGTCGCCCGAGCCCGTGCGCACCCGGAGCCCTCTCCCCTCCGGCGTGGCCGCCATGCCGAGGGCGGCGCCGGGGCGGGCGGCGGCGCCGCCCTCCGCCGCGAGCGGATACGCTCTCCAGATCCGCACCGCCCCCTCCGCGATGCCGGGCCAGGCCGTCTCGGCCACGGGCCAGGGCCGCAGGCCGCGCACCCGGAGGTCCAGCTCCCGGGCCGAGAGGGACCAGTCGAGAGGAGCCTCCTCCTTGGTGAGCTTGCCGGCGTAGGTCACCCCGGCCTCGGGCTGAACCTCCTCCCTCGCCTCCCCCCGCTCGAGGCGCAGGAGGGTCTCCGCCAGGAGGGGCCCCCCCGCGGCGGCCAGGCGGCCGTGGAGGTCCTCGGAGGTGTCCCGGGCGCCGATGGGGATGGCGAGGCGGGCGAGCACGGGCCCGGCGTCCAGCTCGTACACGAGGCGGATGATGCACACCCCCGTCTCCGGGTCCCCGGCGAGGAGGGCGCGCTGGATGGGGGCGGCCCCGCGCCAGCGCGGGAGCAGCGAGGCGTGGACGTTGAAGGCCCCGAGCCGGGGCACGGCCAGGAACTTGCGCGAGAGGATCTGCCCGTAGGCCGCCACGGCGGCGGCGTCGGGCGCGAAGGGGGCGATGTCGGTGGAGCGGATGCGCTCGGGCTGATGGACGGGGAGCCCCGCCCCGAGCGCCCGCACCTTGACCGGAGGGGGGGTGAGCCTGCGCCCGCGCCCGGAGGGCCGGTCCGGCTGGGTGAAGACGGCGGCGATCTCGATCGGGGAGGCGATCAGCGCCTCCAGCGCCGGGACGGCGAACTCGGGCGTCCCCAGGAAAACCACGCGCATCGGCGGCTCCTCTCCACCCGGGCCATCCCCCGGGCCCTACCCTCATAAACAAGCGGACCGGCGGGGTCAAACGAACGGGGAAAACGGCTAGGAGGGGGCGCGGCCCTGTTTCTTGAGGAGCTTCTTCAGGGCGTCGCGCTTGAGGCGGCCGAGGTGGTCGAGGATGAGCTTGCCCTCGAGGTGGTCCATCTCGTGCTGGAGCACCCGGGCGAGGGCCCCCGCCCCGTCGAGGCGGATCTCCTCCCCCCGGAGGTTCAGGGCGCGCACCCGCACGCGCATGGAGCGCCGCACCTTCTCGTGGACGCCGGGCAGGGAGAGGCAGCCCTCCTCCTCCATCTGCTCGCCCTCCGCGGCGGCGAGTTCGGGGTTCACGAGGACGTGGAGCTGGGCGGGATCCTGCCCCAGGGAGAGATCCACCACGATGAGCCGGACCGCCTCTCCCACCTGGGGAGCGGCCAGGCCGGCGCCGGGCGCCCCGTGGAGGGTCTCCACCATGCTCCGGGCCAGCCCGCGGAGGGCGTCGTCCACCTTCCCGGCGGGCTTGCAGCGCTTGCGGAGGATGGGGTCGGGATAGAGGCGGATGGGCAGGATGGCCATGCCTAGTCCGTCCATTCCTCCGCGTCCAAGCCGTCCCCGGAGGAGCCGAGCGCTTCCTGGGCGGCGTGGATGCACACCCCGGCCGGGAAGCCCCGGCCCTGGAGGTGGCGGAGGAGCCGGCCGCGGGCGCCGTCCCGGCCGCCGAGGGCGGCCAGGCGCTTGCGGGCGGCGCGGAGGGCGAGCCGCTGCTCCTCCCCCTCGCCGTAGCACTCGGCGAGGACTTCCTCGGCGAGGGCGGGGGCGATGCCCCTCCCGTGGAGATCCTCCCGGAGGAGGCGCCGCCCCATGGGGCGGCCCTCCAGGCGGCGGCGGGCCCAGGCCCGGGCGGCCGCCGCGTCGTTCAGATAGCCGATCTCGGCGAAGCGGCCCAGGAGGGCGTCCAGCTCCGCGCCCCCGAAACCCCGCAGGCGGAGCTTCTCCCGCAGCTCGGAGCGGGTGTGGGCCCGGCGGGAGAGGAGGCGGAGGGCCGCCGCCCGCAAGCGCCCGGCGGGGGGCAGGCCAGCGTCCCGGCCTCCCTTCCCGGCTTTCTTTCCAGGCTCACCAGGCTCCCCGCGAACGTTCCGCCTGGCCCCGCTCTTCCTCACTGGGGGGTGGCGGGCTTGGCGGCGGCCTTGGCCGGAGCGGCGGGGGCGGAGGCCGGCGCGGGGGGGGCGGAGGCCGGCGCGGGGGCGCCGATGCCCATCGCCGTCCGGACCTGGCGCTCGATCTCGGCGAAGATGTCCGGGGTGTCCTTGAGGAACTTCTTCACGTTCTCCCGGCCCTGGCCGATGCGCTCCTCGCCGAAGGTGTACCAGGCGCCCGTCTTCTGGACCACGTTCTTGTCCACGGCGAGGTCGAGCACGTCGCCCTCGCGGGAGACGCCCATGCCGAACATGATGTCGAACTCGGCGGTGCGGAAGGGGGGCGAGAGCTTGTTCTTGACGACGCGGACGCGGGTGCGGTTGCCCACGTTCTCCTCGCCCTCCTTGATGGAGGCGACGCGGCGCACGTCCAGCCGGATCGAGGCGTAGAACTTCAGGGCGTTGCCGCCCGAGGTGGTCTCGGGGTTGCCGAACATGACGCCGATCTTCATGCGGATCTGGTTGATGAAGATGAAGCAGGCGTTGCTGCGGTGCACCACCCCGGTCAGCTTGCGCAGGGCTTGGCTCATGAGGCGGGCCTGGAGCCCCATGTGCTGGTCGCCCATCTCGCCCTCGAGCTCGGCCTTGGGGACGAGGGCGGCGACGGAGTCCACCACGACGACGTCCACCGCCCCGCTGCTCGTCAGGATCTCGGCGATCTCCAGGGCCTGCTCGCCGGTGTCGGGCTGGGAGACGATGAGGTTCTCGGTCTGGACCCCCAGGGACTTGGCATAGATGGGGTCGAGGGCGTGCTCGGCGTCGATGAAGGCGGCCATCCCGCCGGTGCGCTGGGCCTGGGCGATGATCTGCAGGGCGATGGTGGTCTTGCCGGAGGACTCGGGGCCGAAGATCTCCATGATCCGGCCCCGGGGCACCCCGCCGATGCCCAGCGCGGCGTCGAGGGAGACGGCGCCCGTCGAGATCACCGGGATGGGGCCGATCTCCGGCCCCTCGCCCAGGCGCATGACCGAGCCCTTGCCGAACTGGCGGTTGATCTGGCTGAAGGCCATCTCCACCGCCTTCTCGCGGCGCTCTCTCTCCTTGGGATCCCGGGGGTCGGGCGCGCCGCCGGGCGGGGCTCCGTTCTTCTGGTTCATGGAAGTCGCTCCTTGCGGAAAACGATCGCGGGAGGAGGGGCGGCCGCGCGACCAATCTAGGGAAACCCGCTCCCGGCTGCAACGTCCCCCGCGGCGGACGCGGGGCCGGGAGCGCCTGCCGCCCCCAGCTCCGCCACGCCCCGTCCGCCGCAGTGCCCTCCAGAGGTTCGGGAGAAGCAGGATATTTCGCTATATATATGGCAAATATAGAACGAAAATCAAGGCAAAAAATCGGTCTCGGGAAAATTCATATAAATCATTGAAAATAAATGCGATGACATATCAACGTGGATGGGTTCTTCGAGTGTCACTGTCACTTGCGGAATGATTTGGCGAAAAAGGGTCTTCGCGGGTGATCACGGGCGATCCCGGGTTTCTGGGCGGGTTTTGAGGGGTTTTTGCCCGCGCGCGCGGCATCGGCCGGGAGTTCGTCCACGTGGCCGTCGATGACGCCTCGCGGCTCGCCTACGCCGAGGTCTTGCCCCGCGAGCGCAAGGAGAACGCCTTGGGATTCCTCCTGCGGGCGGCAGCCTGGTTCAGGAGCCGGGGCGTGCGCATCGAGCGCCTCATGACCGACAACGGCTCCGCCTTCCGCTCCCGCCACTTCGCCCGCGCCTGCCAAAGGCTCGGCCTGCGCCACATCCGCACCCGGCCCTATACCCCCCGGACCAACGGCAAGGCCGAGCGCTTCATCCAGACCCTGCTCCGGGAGTGGGCCTACGCCCAGCCCTTTACAAGCTCCCGCCGCCGCACGGCGGCCTTGGAACCCTGGCTCCGCCACTACAACCACGACCGCCCCCATGCTAGCCTGGGGGCCAAGCCGCCCATCAGCAGGCTCCCGCCCGCGGCGTGAACAACGTGCTTGGATTACACACCTAGGGCAGCACCCGAAATATCGCCGGCAGATGAACCAGTAGTCGTATTCATTGTGAGATTTTCTGATCGCCGGAAATATAAATAACTAAATAAGCAACGGAGGCGAAAAAAATAGCGCCAAAATGTGATCTAGATCACATTTTGATCGACTGTCCGGCCTCATATTATGTTATTAAAGGGCATGATATTGTGTTATTAAAGGGCATGGCTTTGGTCCCAAGCGGAGCGCGGATGTCCCCGGCCGGGTAACGACAGCCGGGGGAAAATTCACCAGGGCTGTTTCAGCCGTTTCCCCGGCCACCTGAAAAACAGACGAAAAACTTTGCTCGGGAGATGCATGCGGTCCTCCTTCCGTGGAATGGAGCAAGGGCGTCTTTTTCCGCAACCCAAGGGAAGTCCGCCATGACGCGGTGGCTTTCAAGATGGTCCCTTCGCGCCCGGTTGATGATCCTGCTGGGGGTCGCCATCGGCCCCGCGCTCGGAGTCATCCTGTACTCCGGCCTGGAATTCCGGGAGAGGCTGGCCGGGGACACCCGGCAGTTCGCCTTGCGGACGGCCACAAACACCAGCGCCGTTTATGAGAGAGTGGTCCGGTCAATCAGCCTTAGCCTGCGCACCTTCTCCCTGGCGCCCATCGTCCAGGGAAAGGATTGGGCGGCCTGCTCCGCCTTCTTCGCGAAACTGCTCGATCAATTCCCCCGCTATCTCAACCTCGGAGTGGTCGGGACGGACGGCATCATCCGGTGCAGCGGCCTCCCGATGGAGAGCCCGGTGGATGTGTCCTCCCGGGAATATTTCCGGCAGGCGATGGAGTCGCGCGGCTTCGGCGGCGGGGTCTACCAGATCGGGACCGTCACCAAGAAAGCCTCGATCAACTTCGGCCAGGCCGTCCTGGACGGCGACGGCCGGGTGCAGGGGGTAATGTTCGCCGCGCTGGATCTGGGCTGGCTGATGCAGACGGAGACGGTGGGCCCGTTGACGCTTCCGCCGGGCGCCTCCGCCACCCTGATCGACCGCCAGGGGGTGGTGCTGGGGCGGCTCCCCGATCACTCCGACTGGGTGGGGCGCCCGCTTCCCGACGCCGCGCTCGTCCAAAGGGGTTCCTCCTCGAGCCAGGGCCTCTTGGAATGGAAGGGGAAGGACGGAACCCGCCGCCTCGTCGGCTTCGCACGGTTGGGGGAGCCGGCCAGTGGGCTCTATGTCCTCGTGGACATTCCGATGGACCTCGCGCTGGCGGAGGCCAACCGGGCCTTGGAGCGGAACCTCTTGCTCCTGGGCTTCCTCGGCCTCTTCGCCTTCGCGGCCGCCTGGATCGGGGGCAGGAAGTTCCTTCACGAGCCGGTCGCCCTCCTCCTGGAGAACGCCCGGCGCGTGTCGGAGGGGGACATGAAGGCCCGCACGGGGCTCCCCCACGAGGGCGCCGAGCTGAACCGGCTGGCCAAGGCCTTCGACGGGATGACCGAAACCCTCGAAAAGAGGGCCAAGGAGCGCCTCCGCGACCAGGAGATGATCTTCCGGTCCGAGAAGCTCTCCGCGCTGGGGGTCCTCATGGCCGGGGCCGCCCATGAGATCCTCAACCCGGCGAACATCGCCGGCCTCCACGCCCAGCGGCTCATGCGGGACCATCCGGCGGGGAGCCCGGAGCAGAAGTCCGGCGAGACCATCTGGGCGAGCGTCCAGCGGATCAACGCCATCTGCGACGGGCTCCGGCGCTTCTCCCGCGACGAGAAGCCCACGCAGGAGCCCATCGACCCCGCGCAGGTGATCGGCGCCTCCCTCCAGCTCCTCGCCCACAAGCTCCGCCTGGCGAGCGTGCGGGTGAACTGGGCGCCGGAGGACACCTGGGCCCGGGTGCTCGGGGACAAGAACCAGCTCATGCAGGTGTGCCTCAACCTCATCTCCAACGCCGCGGACGCCATGCCGGGGGGAGGGGTGCTCACCGTCTCGGCCCGCCTCATCGAGGAGGGCGGCGAGGGCTGGTGGGAGGGGCGCTTCGCGGACACAGGCGCCGGCATCCCCCCCGAGGTGCTGCCCCGCATCTTCGAGCCCTTCTACACCACCAAGCCCGAGGAAAAGGGGACGGGCCTCGGCCTCGCGGTCTCCCGGCGGATCGTGGAAGGCCTGGGCGGGAAACTTTGGGCGGAGAGCGTCCCGGGCGAGGGGGCGGCCTTCATCATCCGCTTCCCCGCCGTAAGGGAGTAGGCGAAGATGGCGCGCGTGCTGATCGTGGACGACGAGCCGGACCTGCTGGAATTCCTCCGGGAAGAATTGACCTCCATCGGCCACCAGGCCGACTTGGCCTCGCGGGCGAGGGAGGCCATCGCAAAGGCGCAGGCCACGCCTCCCGACATGGTCCTGTTGGACCTCCACATGCCAGAGATGGACGGAATTGACGCCTTGAAGCGGCTCAGGGCGAACAACCCCGGCCTTCCCGTGTTCCTCATGACCGCCGTCCGCGACCCCGAGGTGCTGGCGCAGGCGGCCTCGCTGGGGGCCCGGGGCGTTCTCTCCAAGCCGGTGGAAATCAAGGCGCTTCTCGCGCTCCTGCCCAAAGTATTGGATAATCCGCCAACATAGGGGGTGCCGCTCCCCGTCCGGGCGCGTCAGGCCCGCTGGGGAGGGGGGCTCCCCCACGGCAAGCGCCGCGCGAAGAAGCGGCGCCGGTGGAATTTCATGGCCGGGCTTCGCCCAAGCGAGCCAGGCGGAAGACAAAGCCGCTTCCGGTAGCAGGGCCCGCCCTCCGAAAGGGCCGCCCCGGAGATGCCGTCCGCCATGCGCATTCTTCTCGTGGATGACGAGGCCGAGACCCTCGAGGTCCTCGGCGAGATCCTCAGGTCCATGGGGTACCAGGCCGAAACCGCGCGGAGCGGCGAGGAGGCCCTCGCCAAACTCTCCCCCCAGACGGACCTGGTGCTGCTCGACGTGAAGATGCCGGGGCTCGACGGCTTCCAGGTGGCCCAGCGGATCCGGAAGAACCCCGCCACGAAGGACATCCCCATCATCATGGTGACCGCCCTTGGCAACCGGGCCGACCGCCTGAACGCCGTCAAGGCGGGCGCCAACGACTTCATCCAAAAGCCGGTGGACGCGGTCGAGCTGAAGGTCCGGGCGGAGTCCCTGCTGAAGATCAAGGAGTCCCAGGACGAGATCAAGCGCCAGCGGGCGGAGCTCCAACGGGCCTACGCGGCCGAAAAAGAGCTCGTGGAAAAAACCCTTCAGGGCAGCGTCCGCACCCTCGTGGACATCCTGGGGCTCGTCAGCCCGCTGGTGTTCAGCCGGACGGGGCGGATCCGGAGGATCGTCCGCCAGCTCTGCCAGAACCTGGAGCTTCCCAACGCCTGGCAATACGAGTTCGCCGCCATGCTCTCCCAGATCGGCTGGGTGGCCATCCCTCCCGACGTGACGGAGAGGTACTTCACCGCGCAGTCCTTGAGCCTCGAAGAGGTGAAGATGGTGGAGAGCCACCCCGCCGTCACCGCGGACCTCCTGGCCAAGATCCCCCGCCTGTCCCTCGCGGCGGAGATGATCCGGGGACAGGCCAAGACCCACCACAGCGAGAGCTCCACCGGGGAGCTGAGGCACCGGGATCCCGCCGCCATCGGCGCCATGCTCCTGCGCGCCGCCGTGGATTACGACCTGCTGATCTCCCAGGGCATGGGCCACCGCGAGGTCCTGAGCGTCCTCCGGAAGGCGGGCGACCGCTACCACAGCGCCATCCTGGCGGCGCTTCGGAACATCTTCGTGGACGAGACGGGCAGCCCGGTGAACCTGGAGCCGCGGAAGGTCAGGCTGTCGGACCTTCAAGCGGACGTGATGGTGCTGGGCGAGGACATCCTCACCCGCAAGGACCGGGGCATCCTGCTGGCCCGGAAGGGCCAAGAGGTCACCCCGGCCCTGCTCGTACGGCTCAAGAACGCCCTCCCGAAGGAAGAGATGAACCGCCACATCCAGGTCCTGGCTTCCCGTCCATCCACCCCTGCGGTCCAGCCGGACCAATCGGGCGTCGCGGAATAGCCGCCCATGCAGCCGCCCGCGCAGCCTCCCAAGCGCATCCTGATCGTGGACGACGAGCCCGAGCACGTCCAATTCATCGAGCGCTACCTTCGGGAGCAGGGCCACCTGACCGAGACGGCGCACGACGGCTTCGAGGCCCTGGCCAAGGTGCAGGTGGACATCGACCTCGTCCTCCTCGACGTCCGGATGCCCCGGATGGACGGCTTCGAGGTGGCGAGGCGGATCCGCTCCGACCCGGCCTTCCTGGACATCCCCATCATCATGGTGACCGTCCTGGGCAACAAGGACGACCGCCTGCGGGCCGTGGAAGCCGGGGCCAACGATTTCATCTCCAAGCCCGTGGACATTGTGGAGCTGCGCGTCCGCACCAACTCCCTCCTCAAGCTCAAGGAGGCGCGGGATCAGCTCCGCAAGCGTCATGACGAGCTCGAGTCGGCCGTCGAGAAGCGCACCGGGAGCCTCAAGCGCGCCCTCCAGGACGTGGCCGGCGCCCAGCGCGGGACCTACGAGGCCCACCTCGACACCATCCGCCGCACCAAGTTCACGAAGGATGCCGAGACCTTGGCCCGCCTTATCGCCGAGCGCGCCGTGGGCGGGCTCGTGATCGGGCTGCCCGTCAGCATGGACGGAAGCGAAGGCCCGGCGGCGCAATCGATTCGCCAGTTCGCCGCCAACCTGGACGCCAAGCTCGGCATTCCAATCGCCTTTTGGGACGAGCGGCTGTCGACCTCGGCGGTGCAGCGAGTCCTGGTGGATGAGGCCGACATGAGCCGGCGCCGCCGCGCCGAGGTGGTCGACAAGATGGCGGCCGCTTACATCCTGCAAGGGGCGATCGATTCGCTGACGCGTTAGCGGCTGGACCGCGCCCATCGCCGCTCCTATAGTGCCGCTTTAATGGCTAAAAGCCCCTCCCGCGCGAATCCTTTTCCGCACCGCCACCTGTTGGGCATCGAGGGCCTGTCGCCCGGCGAGACGATCATTTACGACGTGCGCGCCAGCTACGCCGTCAAGGA
>JBBTDR010000161.1:0-7818 GCA_038042665.1 Nitrospinota bacterium | reverse complement strand
ACGAGGACTTCCTCGGGGACGGCGAGGAGGTGCTCTTCTACAAGACCTCCCCCCTCCTCAAGGACTCCGACGGGGACGGCTACCTGGACGGCTTCGAGGTGCTCAAGGGCGCGGACCCGCTCGACCCCTGCTCCTTCCCCCCGGGCGAGGAGGCCCACCGCCTGCCCGGGCCCCACACCCAGTGCCGGCCCAGGCCCGCCCCCCAGGCGCCCCGGCGGTTCGTCCCCAAGCCCGCGGCCCCGGCGAAGCCCCCCCAAGCGGAGAAGCCTCCGGCCCGGGCCCCCGCCGGCGGGAGCGCCCTTCCCGCCCCGCCCGCGTCCGTGCGATGATGAGGCGCGGACAGCCCGATTCCCTTCGACCCAGCCACCCGATCCCGGTTCGGCCGATCTTTCTTTGGAGGGAGGCACGATGGCGCAGCGCGCGGTACGACTCAACCAGTACAGCAGCCGGGTGACCGAGCCCCTCTCCCAGGCGGCCTCCCAGGCCATGCTGCACGGGGCCGGCCTGGACGCGCAGGACCTGCGGCTGCCCCAGGTCGGGATCGCGAGCATGTGGTGGGAAGGCAACACCTGCAACTTCCACCTGAACGACCTGGCCCGGCTCATCAAGGAGAGCGTGAACGACGGGAAGAAGATGGTGGGGCTCTGCTTCAACACCATCGGGGTGAGCGACGGCATCTCGATGGGCACCGAGGGCATGAAGTACTCCCTCCAGTCGAGGGACATCATCGCCGACTCGATCGAAACCGTGGTGGGCGCCCAGTGGTACGACGCCCTCATCACCGTGCCCGGCTGCGACAAGAACATGCCCGGCTCCATCATCGCCATGGGCCGCCTCAACCGCCCGAGCCTCATGGTGTACGGCGGCACCATCCGCCCCGGCTTCCTGGACGGGAGGAAGCTCGACGTCGTCTCCGCCTTCCAGGCCTACGGGGAGTACCTCGCCGGCCAGACCGACGAGAAGAGCCTGCGGGAGGTCATCCAGCACGCCTGCCCCGGCGCGGGCGCCTGCGGGGGCATGTACACGGCCAACACCATGTCCTCCTCCATCGAGGCCCTGGGGATGAGCCTGCCCTACAGCTCCTCCAACCCGGCCACCAGCCAGGAGAAGCGGGCCGAGTGCCTGAGCGCCGGCAAGGCCATCTGCAATCTCCTGGAGAAGAACATCCGGCCCCGCGACATCATGACCAAGAAGGCCTTCGAGAACGCCATCACCGTGGTCATGGCGCTCGGGGGCTCGACCAACGCCGTCATGCACTACATCGCCATCGCCAAGTCGGTGGGGGTGCGCATCACCCTGGACGACTTCCAGCGCATCAGCGGCCGCACCCCCTACATCGCCGACCTCAAGCCCAGCGGCCAGTACGTGATGGAGGACCTCCACGACGTGGGCGGCGTCCCCGGCGTCCTCAAGGCCCTGCTCAAGGAGGGGCTCCTCCACGGCGGCTGCCTGACGGTGACGGGCAAGACCCTCAGCGAGAACATCGAGGCCCTGCCCGGCCTCAAGGCGGGGCAGAAGGTCATCCTCCCCCTCTCCCGGCCCATCAAGAAAACGGGCCACCTCCAGATCCTCTACGGCAACCTCGCCACCGGGGGCGCCGTCGCCAAGATCACCGGCAAGGAGGGGGAGCGCTTCGCGGGCCCCGCGCGCGTGTTCAACTCCGAGGAGGACGCCCTCAAGGGCCTCGAGCGGAAGAAGATCAAGAAGGGCGACGTCGTCGTCATCCGCTACGAGGGGCCCAGGGGCGGCCCCGGCATGCGCGAGATGCTCACCGTCACCGCCGCCATCATGGGGGCGGGCCTGGGCAAGGACTTGGCCCTCATCACCGACGGGCGCTTCTCGGGCGGCACCCACGGCCTCGTGGTGGGCCACGTCACCCCCGAGGCCCAGACGGGCGGCCTCCTCGCCCTCGTCCGGAACGGGGACCCGATCGTCATCGACGCCGTGAAGCGCACCCTGACGCTGGACGTCCCCGCCTCCGAGATCAAGGCGCGGCGGAAGAAGTGGAAGGCGCCCGCCCCGAAGTTCAAGCGCGGCACCCTCTACAAGTACGCCAAGCTCGTCTCCTCGGCCTCGGAGGGCTGCGTGACGGACGGGTGAGGCGGGGGCCGGGGACCCGGCCCCATGTGAGGACGCCCCATGAGAATATTTCCCATCGCGCTCCTCTCCGCCCTGCTCGCCTGGGGATGGGCGTCCGGCGCGCCAGCGCAGGGCCCGGGGCCGGGGGGCGGCGGCGGTAGGCCCACTCCCGAACAGATGATCCAGCGCATGGATCAGGACGGGGACGGCAAGATCTCGAAGCGGGAGTTCCAGGGGCCCGCCCAGAGGTTCCAGGCCCTGGACGCCGACGGCGACGGCCACCTCACCCTGGAGGAGCTCCGCGCGGCAGGCGGCGGACCGGCGGGTGGCCCAGGCGGGGAGCCGGGAGGCGCCCAGCCCGCCGCCGCGCAGTTCCCCGTCATCGACACCCACGTCCACATCTTCGCGCTCTCCGGCAGCCGGGGGAACACCTGGGACGACTGGGACGGAGCGGCCCGAACCGCCATCGCCGAAATGGACAAAGCCGGGGTGAAGACGTCCATCATCCTGTCCCCTCCCCGCGATCAGCATGACCCCCAGCACACGCCCAATCTTTTCCGGATCGCGAGGGCCCACCCCGGCCGGTTCGCCGTCATGGGCGGCGGGTCCACCCTGAATCCGCTCATCAACGGCGCCCCGAAGGGCGGGCAGGTGAGCGAGGAACTACGGCGCAAGTTCGAGGAGACCGCGGAGGGCCTCTTGAGGCAAGGGGTCATCGGCTTCGGCGAGATGACGGCGCTGCACTTCTCGTTCTTCGAGCAGCATCCGTACGAGCGGACGCCGCCCGACCACCCCCTGTTCCTGCTCCTCGCCGACATCGCCGCCCGCCACGGCGTGCCCATCGACTTCCACATGGAGGCGGTGACGGAAAACTCGGAAGTGCCCCGGGACTTGCACGGGCGGAGCCCCAAGAACCCCCAAGACGTGCCCGAGAACATCGCCGCCTTCGAGCGGCTCCTGGCCCATAACCCGAAAGCGAAGATCATCTGGGTCCACGTCGGCATGGACACGACGGACCAGCGCAGCCCCGCCCTCACCCGGCGCCTCCTGGCGAAATACCCGAACCTCCATCTCAGCATCTGCACTCCGAAGGGCCAGCCGAAGAAAAACTGGCTCCTCCAGCAGGGCCGCGGCCTCAATCCCGAATGGAAATCGGTGATCATGGAGTTCCCGGACCGGTTCATGATCGGGAGCGACAGCTTCTACCAAACCTCGCAGGCGATCCGGAAGATGCCGATGAACACCCCGGGCGCCCTCCGCATTCTGCAATTCCTGCCCCCCCGCGTCGCGCGCATGATCGCCCACGAGAACGCGGCCAGGCTCTACAAGCTGAGCGCAGAGCCGGCCAAGTAGGCGGCGCTCCCGCCGGAACCAGGAAAAAAACGGGGGAGCCCTCCTGGGGCTCCCCCGCCGCGCTCCGGCGCTTGAGCTTTCGTCCTACTTCTTCTTCCGCCCCGCGAGGAAGCCCTCGAAGAACTTCGTGAGCGGGTTGGTGGTCCAGTCGAAGTTGAGCTTCCGGGCCGCCTGGATCGTCTCCTCCCCGCTCCAGCCCTTCTCCTCCGCCTCGTGCATCAGCGAGCAGACCCCGGCCCGCCCGAGGAGCCTTCAGTGGACGAACACCGGCCCCGTGTTCTTGGCGTCGGCGATGGCCCGCTTCACCTGGGCGGCGGTGTCCTCGGCGATGGTCTTGGCCGTGAGGGGGATGTTGACGTAGGTCATCCCGAGCGACTCGGCCAGGGCCTTCTCCTGGGCGGTCGAGAGGTGCACCTCCTCCTCGTCCGGGGACCGGACGTTGACGACCGTCTTCACCCCCTTCCGGGCCAGCTCCCGCAGCTCCTCGGCCGTGGGCTGGCCCCCGAAGGACAGCTTTTCCGAAAGGTCGCGGTATTCCATGCACTCATTCTCCTCTTTGGGCTCAAGGCCCCTTTGGTGCGCAGCCCCACCCTCGCAGGGAGCCGGTCCCTAGGAAACCGGTCGACGAAAGCGGCCGAGGGAGAACGCCCCCGCCAGGCCCCAAGGATCCTCCCCCCCGAGGAGAAGGCGCGCGGCCACATCCCCCACCGCTCCCGCGCACGTCGCGCCATGCCCCCCCAGGCCCGCCACCCAGAAGAAGCCCGGCACCCCGGGATCCCAGCCGATCGCGAACCGATCGTCCGGGGTCAGGGTGCGCAGGCAGGCCCAGTTCGCCGTGTAGCGCATCCATTGCAGCCGGGGGAACCTCCGGCCCAGCTTCTCCTGGAGCCGCTCGCGCACGGAGGCGTCCGCCTCGGGCAGGGCGGGCGGGTGCTCATCCTCATCGCAGGGGCTGAGCAGGAGCCCGCCCGCCTCGGGGCGGAAATAGCAGCCCTCGTCCACGTCCCACGCGATCGGCCAGTCCTCCCGGACCCAAGCCAAGGGGCCGGTGCGGAAGAGGTGGCGCCGGCAGGGCCGGAGAGGAGGCTGGGCCGCGCCCGCCATCGCCGCCACCGCGCCCGACCAGGCGCCCGCGGCGTTCACCAGGCACTCGGCCCGCACGGGCCCCCGGCTGGTCTCGGCGACGAAGGCGCCCCCTCCCCCCGGCCGGATGGATTGGAGGGCGCAGCCGAGCCAGAGCTCCGCCCCAAGCGCCTGCGCCCCGTCGAGGAAGCCCCGGAGGAGGCCCTGGATGTCCACCACCCCGTCCGAGGGGCACCAGAGCGCCCCTTCGGCGGGGTTCCCCTCGAGGAGCGCATGCCGCGCCCTGGCCCACTCGCCGCTCCGCACCTCGGCCTCGAGCCCCGCCGCGCGCGCCCGCTCGGCCGCCCCCTCGCTCGCCCTGAGGCGCTCTCCCGACGCGAGGAAGAGCGCGCCCGTGGCGGCGAAGCCGAGGCGGCCGGGCCATCCGTCCGGCGGCCTGCGGATGAACTCCGCCCCGCGCCGCGCCATGTCCTCCACCGCCGGATCGGCGCCCGTCTGCGTCACCATCGCCGCGTTCAGGCCCGAGGAGTTGCGGCCCGCCGCCTCCTCCCGCTCGGTGACGAGCACCCCTTTCGCGCCCATCCGGGCGAGGTGGAAGGCGGTCGAGGCCCCCGCGAAGCCCGCCCCCACGACGAGAAAGCGCACCTCTTTCACGGCCTGGCCATTTCCGCGGCCTAGCCCCGCTGGACGATCTCGCGGTAGCGCATGAGCCGCCGCATCTGACGCTCCTCCCCCTCCCGCTGAAAGATGCCGATGAGGTTGTTCACCATCCGCTCCACGATCCGCCGGGGGGGCGTCTCCTGGAGGAAGTGCGGGTCGAAGTGGTAGCCCAGCCCGCGCACGATGGAGGCACAGTCCTCCACCCCGAGCCGCCGGCCCCGGTCGAAGGGGTCGAGGAAGATGGGCCCCTCCGGAGCCTCGTACTTCACGATGAAGTGGCCGGGCATCCCCACCCCCCGGAAGGGCAGGCCCAGCCGCTGCCCCATCAACAGGTAGAGCACCGAGAGGGTGATGGGGATCCCCCGCCTCCGCTCGATCACCCGGTTGAGGTAGCTGTTCTGGGGGTCGTAGTAGTTCTCCCGCTCCCCGTCGAAGCGCAGCTCCCCGTGCAGGTACTCCGCCGTCCGCTCCACGACCTCAGCGGGGGAATCCGCCCCCTCGAGGCGGTCCCGCAGGGCCGCGGCCATGCGGTCCAGGCCGGCCCCCCGCCGCCTCATGTCCTCCAGCGGGAAGCCGTACATGGCCAGGAGGAAGCTCCCCCGCTCCAGGTCCCCCTCTCCGGGGGTGGACACCGCCCATTCCGAGAAGGCGCGCTCCAGGGCCTCGTGGTGGTGGTCCTCCAGGGAGGGCGGGAGGACGGCCCGCGCGGGCCCCTCCCGCCGGAGCCGGGCCAGGAGCCGGTCCCGGTCCGCATCCGTGAACCCGGCCACCTGGCGGTCCAGGGCGGCCGCGACGGCGGGCTGGCCGTCCTCCAGGAGCTGGCAGATGGCCTTGAGCTGGGCGTCGGTCAGCGGCACGCGAACCTCCTCCCCCGGCAGCCCGGAAGGGAACCTCCTATGGTAAGATCAGAAGCGGCAATCCCCAAATCCCCATTTCCGGCCGGAGGCCCGCGTGCCGACCTATGCCGACGTGGTGGCCGGCGTCCTGGCCGAAGCCCAGGTGGAGTTCATCTTCGGCGTCCCGGGCAGCCTGAGCTCGGTCGAGCTGATCGAGGCGGCCTCCCAGCGGGGCATCCGCTACATCCTGTGCAGCAACGAATCCAGCGCCGCCGTGATGGCGGGCACCTACGGCATCTTCCGCCGCCGCCCCGGGGTGTGCAGCACCGGGGTGGGCCCGGGCGCCGCCGCCGCCGTCCTGGGGGTGACCAACAACTGGCTCGAGCGGGCCCCCTGCCTCATCCTCACCGACCGCTACTCCGACCCCCAGTTCCGCCAGCTCCAGCGCCAGCGGGTGGACCAGGACCTCCTCTACCGGCCCATCACCAAGGGCACCTTCAAGCTCGCCGCCGGCGCCGCGGCCACCACCATGCGCCAGGCCATCCGCCTGGCGATGGCCGGGCGCCCCGGCCCCGTCCACGTGGACCTGCCCTACGACGTCATGCTGGCCCAGGCGCCCGAGGGCGCCTCCTCCCCCGCCCCGGAGGGGGAGCGCCACATCGCCCGCGCGGGGGCGGACCACCCGGGCCTCCAGGCCGCGGCCGGGGAGATCGCCCGCGCCCAGCGGCCCGTCCTCATCGCCGGGCTCCAGGTGAACCGCTCCGGCGAGGCGGCCGAGCGCGCCCTCCGCGCCCTGGCCGAGCGCCTGGGGGCGCCCGTCTTCAACTCCCCGGCCGCCAAGGGCGCCTTCCCCGAGCAGCACCCGCTCGCGGCGGGCACCTTCCGCGGCCGCAAGGAGGAGCGCGCCCTCCTCGGCAAGGCCGACCTCCTCGTCCTCGCCGGCTACGACCCGGTGGAGCTCTTCGCCCCCGGCTTCTGGGACTACCCCCAGCCCGTGGTCATGCTGGACGAGGTGCCCCACCTGGAGGACCTCATCCGCCCCCAGGTGGAGGTGGTGGCCCACCTCGCCGACAGCCTGGAGGTGCTCTCCCGCTCGGCCTCGCCCTGCCGGGGCTGGGACACCGAGGAGGTGGAGTCCTACCGGCGGATGATCCGCGCCCCCCTCCATCCGCGCGGGAGCGGGCTCATGCCCGGGGCCGTCATCCGCATCGCCCGGGAGCAGCTGCCGGACCGGGGCATCCTCACCGCCGACGCGGGGAACCACAAGGTCCTGGCCGGGGACCTCTGGGAGGCGCGCCGCCCCCAGGGCTACCTCTCCTCGAACGGCCTGGGCGCGATGGCGGTGGGCCTGCCGGCCGCCCTGGCCGCCAAGCTGGCCGAGCCCGCGGCGCCCGTCGTGTGCATGACGGGGGACGGGGGCTTCCTCATGCGCCTGGGGGACCTCGAGGTGGCCGCCCGGGAGAAGATCGCGGTGGTGACCATCGTCTTCAACGACGGCTGGCTCAGCACCATCAAGCTCAAGCAGGACGAGCGCCGCTTCGCGCGGCGGGGGACGAGCTTCGCGCCCTGCGACTTCGTCTCCGTCGCCAAGGGGCTGGGCTGCGAGGCCTCGCGCGCGGCCACCGAGCGCGAGCTCCAGGAGGCCCTCCCCCGGGCCCTGGCCTCGGGCCGCCCCTGGGTGATCGACGCCGTCATCAGCCCCGAGGGCTACGCCGCCTAGCATTGCGTCGCGTGGCTTCATTGAACAAGTTCCCCAGGGGCGGTTCGCGAACCGCCCCTACGGCACGGCCGCGCGCCCCCCGCCCCC
>JBBTDR010000160.1:0-2857 GCA_038042665.1 Nitrospinota bacterium | reverse complement strand
CCTTCAGCGCTCCGAAGAGCGCCACCCGCGTTTTCCGCCGGCCGGCACCGCCGAAATAGGCCATGCGGGAGGAGGAGAGCTTTTTCTCGTAGAGCTTCTCACGGGCGAGCCGGCCGAGCTGGCCCTTGCGGAGCTTGCAGCGGGCCGCGGCCCGCCAGCCGACGAACTCCACCTCGGAGCCGGGATCCCGGAAAGCGAAGATCTCCTCGTGGATGCGGTCAAAGGCCTCCCGCGCCCGATTCACGTCTTTCCTCGACTTGAAACGCGCGCTGTCCAGAGGGACGTCGATCTCCCAGATCTGATGCCGGTAGCGGGCCTCGGCGTAGAACTCGACCCCGTAGTCCACCGAGCCCTTGCCCGGCCCCCGGATGAACGCTCGGCACTTCTCCTCCAGGGAGCGCAGCGCGGCGTTCGCCCCATCGAAGTCGAACTTGTTGGTCACCGTGTAGAAAAGGGAACGGTAGTCGGCATGGAGGTCCGACATGAGGGCGCCCGCGGCCGAGAGCGCGGCCCCGAGATGGGGGATGATCACGGTCTTGCAGCCCAGCCGCCGGGCGATGGCCACCGAGTTCAGGCCGGCGGCGCCGCCCCCCCCGATCAGGACGGCGCCCCGGGGGTCGATCCCTTGGTGGATGGTGATCTGCTCGATGGCGCCCACCATGTTCTCGGTGGCGAGCCGCAGAATGGCGTCCGCCGCTTTCTCCAGCGAGAGGCCCAGGGGCCGGGCCACGTGCGTCTCGATGGCCTGGGCGGCGAGGCGGACATCGAGCTCCATCGTGCCGCCGAGGAAAAAGGCCGGGTCGATGTGCCCGAGGACGAGCGAGGCGTCCGTCACCGTGGGCCGCTCTCCCCCCTTCCCGTAGCAGGCCGGCCCCGGCACCGCCCCGGCGCTCTGGGGGCCCACGTGAAGGAGCCCGCCCTCGTCCACCCAGGCGAGGCTGCCTCCCCCCGCTCCGATGCTCTTCACGTCCACCGATGGGAACCCCAGGATGTGGCCCCGGTAGCGCTGGCCCAGCCACGTCTCCGGCGTCATGGGGATCACGCCCCGCCGCACCAGGCTCACGTCATAGGTGGTGCCGCCCGTGTCCGCCACGATGGCGGTCTCGGCTTTCGCATCCAACCGCGCGAAGTGGCGGCCCGCGATGGGAGCCATCGAGGGGCCCGAGCCGACCGAGTGGATCGGCGCCTCGGCCAGCTCCCGGGCGTCCATCACCCCGCCCTTGGAGGTCAGCATGAGGAGGCGGCCCCGGAAACCCGCCTTGCGGAGCTGCTCCTCGAGCCCCCCGATGTAGCGGGACATGAGAGGCTTGAGGGAGGCGTCGATGCAGGCCGAGGAGGCCCGCCGGTACTCGCGGAGGATGGGGTTGAGGGCGTGGGAGAGGGTGCAGGGGACGCCCGGCAGGTGCTCCGCCAGCAGCCCTCCTACCCGGTCCTCATGGGCGGGGTTGATGGTGGACCAGAGCAGGCATACGGCGACCGCCTCCACCTTGAGTTGCCGCAGCCGGGAGATGATCTCCAGCACTGCTTTCTCGTCCAGGGGTTCGTACACGGTCCCATCCGGGCCTGTGCGCTCGGGCACCTCGAAGGTGAGGGAGCGGGGGATATATGGCTTCGGGAAGGGGACAAGGAAGTTAAAGGGCTCCAGCCGGCCTCCTTCCCGGAGCACCAGGACATCCGGGTGCCCCTTCGTGGTGAGGAAGGCCGTCTTCGCGGTGCTCTCGGTGACGATGGCGTTCGTGGCGTGGGTGGTGCCGTGGATGAAGAGCTCGCCGCGGGCCAGCAGTTCCTCCACGGCCACGGAGAAGGACTCGGCGGCGGCGGCTACCGCGGCGAGGATGCCCTCGGCCGGGTTCCGGGGGGTCGTCGGCGTCTTGAACATGTGGAGGGCGCCCGCATCGTCCTCGAGCACCAGGTCGGTGAAGGTGCCCCCCGTATCCACCGCGAACCGCATCGGACAAACCCTCCCGCACACAATCCCGCCGTCCCCGGAAAAGCGGGCCACCGCGCTGAAATACTGATCGGGTGTCCCGGTCCTGCGATTTCCGAAACAGCCCTTTTGCCCATGACTTCTTGACTGCCCGCTATGGAAGATACCCCAGAAGGATATCCGCAGGGACTCTCCCTGAGGCGCTGGCCGCCAGCGAATTCAGGCGGCGGGGATTCGATGGGCCACGGCCCCCACGCCCCGGCTGCGCCTCGCAGGGGCCCCGCCCCAGCCTCAGGGGAGCGGCACGACCGCCTCGATTTCCACCAGCAAGTCGGGATCCGCCAGGGCCGAAACCACCAGGAGGGTGTTCGCGGGGCGGTCGTCCTTGAAGAATTCCTGCCGCACCTGCCCGACGGCGTCCCGGTACTTGATGTCCGTGATGAACACGACGGTCTTGGCGACGTCCTCCATCCGCCCCCCGGCGCCCTCGATCACCTTCTTCATGTTCTCGAGCACCTGGCGGGTCTGGCCCGCCGCGTCGCCCTTGCAAACGATGTTTCCTTCCTTATTGCGGGCGGTCTGCCCCGCCACATAGAGGGTTCTGCCGCCTTCGAGGATGACGCCGTGAGAGTAAGTCCTTCCGCGGGGCACGAAGACGTCCGGCGGCTGACAGGTCGTGCGTTTCATGAGAATCCCCCTGTTCGTGGAAACGCAAGCGGTCCATAGAAGGCTCGGATGGGCTTCGCGCACGGCGGCGCCCTCCCTTCCGATGGTTCCGAAGGAGCCCTGGCCGCAGAAATCTCCCTTTCCCGGTGGGGTGCGAGATGGCATGTTCGCATCCCCGGCTGCGCTCTGCAAATGCTCCATCCCCCCTAAAATGAGCGCTTGATGATCCGGAGGAGCTTTTTCACAGGACGGGCTCACTCGAGC
>JBBTDR010000159.1:0-3127 GCA_038042665.1 Nitrospinota bacterium | reverse complement strand
CCGCGCGTGGAGGGGGAGCCCTCCGAGGCCGTGGCCCTGCGCTGGCAGCGGGGCCAGAACGTCCACCTGGCCGGGAGCCTCCGCTTCGCCCAGGAGCTCCAGGCGCGCTTCGCCGCCATCCCGGGGGCCGGGAAGCCCCCCATCCTCACCCTGCCCCTCCAGCTGCTCGAGGGGGCGCGGATGCCCGCCGCCTATGTCAGCCTCGGGGTGATCTCCACCCCCGAGGAGGCGGCGCGCCTGCGGGAGCTGAACGAGGAGAACCCCTACATCGCCGCCCTCGAGGCCGAGATCGTGAAATTCGCGGGCCTTCCCCCCCTCCCGCCCGGGCCGGCCCCCGCTCCGCAGCCGCCGGGCGCGCCCGCCTCTCCCCCGGCAGGGAGCTGAGATGAAGGACGGGGGGCCGGGATGAAGCGGCGCGGGCGGGGGTGGCTCCTCCTGTGGATGGTGCTGGGGGCGGCGGCGGCGATCTACTCCTTCGACCCCCTCACGGACCTCATCCAGCGGGGCCGCCGGGCCGCCTTCGGCCCGCCGGAGCCCGAGCGGCCCTCCCTCGCCCCGACGATCCGGGTGGTGCTCTTCTTCCCCGGGGCGGAGGCCGACCTCCTCGCCCGCTATCCAGCCGAGGTGGAGGAGGGCAAGGACCCCGTCCAGACCGCGCGGAACGTCCTCGCCGCCCTGCTCGAGGGCCCCAGGCGGCCCGGCTTCGCCCCCGCCGTCCCCGCCGGCACCCGGCTGCGCGCCGCGGTCCCCGGGCCGGAGGGTACCCTCTTCGTGGACCTCAGCCGCGCCCTCCGGGAGGCCCACCCGGGCGGAGCCTGGAGCGAGCTCCTCACCGCCCAGGCCGTCGCCAACACCGTGGTCTTCAACTTCCCGAAACACTTCGAGCAGGTGGTCCTCCTCGTCGAGGGCCAAGAGGCCGAGACCATCGCCGGCACCCTCTCCCTCTACGAGCCCCTGCGTTTCCGGGAGGACCTGGTCGCCCGGGAGGGCGAGGCGCCCGCCCCGGCGGGGAATCCGGGGCAGCCTCCCGCTCCCGCCAAGCCCTGAGGGGGCCAGGGGTGGAATCTCGACACGCTGTTCATTCTGGCGGATATGGCCCTTTTCCCTCTCCCTCTGGGAGAGGGCCGGGGTGAGGGAGGATCCGGCGGCGCCGAACTGCCTTTCTCCCTCACCCCCATCCCCTCTCCCACGCCCCAAGCGGCGGGGCCGCTTGGGGGCCCCTAAAGAAATCCGGGAGAGGGGTGGAGGATCGGCGAAGCCCGCTCTTTCCTTCCAGGTGTCTGCTTAGTGAAAACCTGATGGAACTTCACAGCTGCCCCGCCGCCTCCACGATGCTCTCCCGCACCACCCCCACCATCCAGGCGATCTCCTCCTCCGTCGCGCAGTAGGGCGGCATGAGCACCACCACGTCCCCCAGGGGGCGGAGGGCGAGGCCCCGCTTGCGCGCCTCGAGGCTGACCCGCCGCCCCGTCCTCCGCGCGGGGGGAAAGGGGGCCAACGTCCGCCGGTCGGCCACCAACTCGATCCCCGCCATGAAACCCAGCCCCCGCGCCTCGGCCACCCAGGGGAGCTCGCGCAGGCCCTCCAGCCCGCGCCACAGCGTGGCGATCTTGGGCTGGAGGGCGTCGAGCGTCTTGTCCTTCTCGAAGATGTCCAGGTTCGCGAGGGCCGCCGCGCAGCCGAGGGGGTTGCCGGTGTAGGAGTGGCCGTGGAAGAAGGTGCGCCCCTCGGCGGGCGCCCCCCGGAAGGCGTCGAAGATTTTCTCCGTCGCCAGGGTGGCCGCCAGGGGGAGGTAGCCGCCCGTGATGCCCTTGGCCAGGCAGAGGATGTCCGGGGCGACCCCCGCGTGCTCGCAGGCGAACATCTTCCCCGTGCGCCCGAAGCCGGTGGCCACCTCGTCGGCGATGAGGAGCACGTCCCCCTCGGTGCAGGCCTCGCGGATTTTTTGGAGGAACTCGGGCCGCTGGACGATCATCCCCGCCGCCCCCTGGACCATGGGCTCCACGATGACGGCGGCCAGTTCCCCGGCGTGGGCGAGGATGCGGGCCTTCGCCTCCTCGCCTGAACAGACGGAGCAGGGAGGCTTCCCGGCCCCGCGCGGGCAGCGGAGGCAGTAGGGGGCCTCGGCGCGCAGGACCGGGAAGAGGAGGGAGGAGAAGACGCGGTGGAAGAGGCCGATCCCCCCCGCGCTCACGGCGCCCAGGGTGTCCCCGTGGTAGGCGAGGTTGAGGGCCAGGAAGCGCCGCTTCTCCGGGCGCGCGGGGGCGCGCTGGCGCTGGTACTGGAAGGCCATCTTGAGGGCCGCCTCGACGGCGGTGGCCCCGCTGTCGGAGTAGAAGACGCGGGTGAGGCCCCGGGGGGCGATGCGGGCCAGCCGCTCGGCCAGCTCGATGGGGGCCGGGTGGCCCATGCCGAGCTGGGTGGAGTGGGCGATCCGGCCGAGCTGCTCGCGGAGGGCGCGGTCGATCTCCTCCCGGCGGTGACCGTGGAGGTTCACCCAGAGGGAGGAGACGCCGTCCAGGTAGCGGCGCCCCTCCACGTCGATGAGCCAGGCGCCCTCCCCGCGCTCGACGATGAGGGGCGGGTCCTCCCGCTCCCACTCGTCCATGGGGGTGAAGGGGTGCCAGAGGTGGCGGCGGTCGAGGGCCGCCAGCCGGCGGAGCCGCTCCCGCTCGTCCATTGGCTCAGGGGCGCTGGGCGAGGAGGACGGCCTCGATCTCGTCGAAGACGAACTGGCCCTCCTCCTCGCGGGGGGCGAGCCAGTGGCGGATGGCGGGCGAGGCGCCCTCGAGGAAGGCGCGTATCTCCGCCTTCGCCTTGGCGTCGAGGTGGGGCCGGTTCGTCCACTCCTCGAAGACCATCTTCTTGCGCAGGGTCTCGCAGTGGAGGATGCGCAGCCCCGCCGCCTCCATCATCTCGATGAGGACGGGCACGGCGTCGCAGCGGTTGTGGCTGGGGTCGCGCACCGCCTCGAAGCGGTTGTAGGCCGCGGCCTCCCGGGGCTCCTCGGGGGCCACGTTGTCCACGTAGATGAGCTTTCCCCCCGGCTTGAGGACGCGGGCCGCCTCGCGCAGGAAGCGCCCCACGTCGGCGAAGTGGTGGGGGGCGATGCGCACCGAGAGGTAGT
>JBBTDR010000158.1:0-8155 GCA_038042665.1 Nitrospinota bacterium | reverse complement strand
GGACGACAAGGCCTGGCTCGCCGAGGGGGCGCGCATGGGAGACCGCATGCGGGGCCTCGGCATGAAGGCCGAGCGGGCGGGCAACCGCCTCACCGCCGCCGCCTTCCACAAGCGGGCCTGCATGTACTACCAGATCGGGGAGCGCTTCCCCACCCCCAAGGACAAGCGGGCCCTCGAGGCCTACAAGAAGTCCCTCGACTGCTTCCGCCGCTTCGCCCGCCTCACCGACGGGCCGAAGATCGAGCGCGCCGAGATCCCCTTCGAGAGGGGCAAGAAGCTCCCGGCCCTCTTCGTCCACGCCCAGAACACCCGGCAGAGGCGGCCCCCCGTGGTGGTCGTCTTCGACGGCTTCGACATCTCGAAGGAGATCCAGTACATGCAGGGGGTGGAGGACCTCGTCCGGCGGGGGGTGAGCGTCCTCTTGGTGGACGCCCCGGGGAACGGGGAGTCCATCCGCTTCCGCGGCCTCTACATGCGGCACGACCACGAGGCGGCGGGCTCGGCGGCCATCGATTACCTGGAGACCCGCAAGGACGTGGACGCCAGGCGGGTGGCGGTCATGGCCATCAGCCTGGGCGGCTACTTCGCCCCCCGCAACGCCAGCATGGAGCGGCGCTTCAAGGCCTGCGTCGCCTGGGGGGCCATCTGGGACTACTACGAAACCTGGCGCAAGCGCATCGAGGCCGCCTACAAGGTGCCCCTCTCGGTGCCGGGCCACCACCTCACCTGGAGCATGAACGCGAAGACGATGGAGGAGGCCCTCCAGAAGCTCGAGGGCTTCCGGCTGGACGGGGTGGTGCAGAAGATGCGCTGCCCCTTCCTCCTCGTCCACGGGGAGGACGATCAGCAGATACCCCTGAGGACCGCCCGGACGCTGTTCAAGGCCGCCGGCTCGAAGGACAAGACCTTCCGGGTGTTCACCGCCCGGGAGGGGGGCGCCCAGCACTGCCAGATCGACAACATCCCCCTGGGCGCGCATTTCATCTTCGATTGGCTGAAAGAGAAGCTCCGGGCCTAGAACAGAAATACCTTAGGGAGCGAACTCTCCCCCCTCCCAGAGGGAGAGGGAGAACCCCCCCGCCCTCATTCCCCTGAAACTACGCTCCATTTCTCCCAATGTCAGGGGGCGGAACGCTCAGGCACTTGAGCAATACCACATTCCCCTTCAAGCAAACGCCCTCCCCCGGAGGGGAGGGCGATGCAGGAAGACTCCTTTCGATCCGTCGCGCCGCCCGCTAGTCCCCCAGGCGCTTCAGCCTCGGGTCGAGGACGTCGCGCAGCCAGTCGCCCAGGAGGTTGGTGCCCAGCACGGTGGCCGTCAGGACCGCCCCGGGGAAGAAGGCGATCAACCAAGCCGTGTCCAGGAAGGCGCGCCCCTCGGCCAGCATGCCGCCCCAGGTCGGGGTCGGCGGGGGCACCCCCATGCCCAGGAAGGAGAGGGAGGACTCGATGATGATCATCCGCCCCAGGTTCAGGGTGGCCACCACGATGGTGGAGGACATGACGTTGGGCAGGAGATAGAGCAGGAGGATGCGCATCGGGCCGCAGCCCGTGGCCCGGGCGCCCGCGACGAACTCCTGCTCCCTGAGGGAGAACACCTCGCCCCGCACCACGCGGGCGTAGATGATCCATGTCCTCAGCGTGATGGCCAGGATGACGTTCTGGAGGCTCGTGCCCAGGATGGCGATGATGGACATCGCCAGCAGGATGAACGGCACGGCCAGCAGGGTGTCGATGAGGCGGCTGATGACGGTATCCACCCATCCCCCGTTGTAGCCCGCCACGATGCCCAGGAACACCCCGATCATCCCGCTCACCAGCACCGTGGCGATGCCCACGAGGAGGGAGATGCGGGAGCCGTAGATGATGCGGCTCAGGATGTCCCGCCCCTGCTGGTCGGTGCCCAGCCAGTAGGTGCGGCCCTGGGCGTCCACGTAGCCGGGCACCTTGAGGTAGCGGTCGAGGTTCTGCTCGAGGGGATCGAGGGGGGAGAACACGATCGGGAGAAGGGCCCAGCAGACGACCACGGTGCAGCAGAACAGCCCGAAGAGGGCCGGCGGGCGGCGCAGGAGCTCGCGCATGGCGAGCTGGAGGTCCGAGGGCCCTTTGGGAAGGTCATCCTCCGCCTCCAGCACCCCTCCAACAGCCACCGCAGCTGTCTTTTCCGTCACCATCCCAGTCCCACCCTCTACTTGTAGGAGATGCGGGGATCCAGCCAAGCATACAACAAGTCCACCGCCAAGTTCACGCCCACGAACACCGCGGCGAGCAGGGTCACGGCCGCCTGCACCACGGGGTAGTCCTGGTTGTTGATGGCGTCCACCGTGAGGAACCCCACCCCCGGCCAGGCGAAGACGGACTCGACCACCACGGTGCCGCCGAGGAGGAAGCCCAGCTCGATCCCCACGATGGTGACCACGGGGATGGAGGCGTTCTTGAGGGCGTGCCGCACGACGACCAGCACCTCGGTGAGCCCCTTGGAGCGGGCCGTGCGGACGTAGTCGAGGCCGAGCACATCGAGCATCTGGGAGCGCATCACCCGCATGATCCGCGCCGTGGCGTAGAGCCCCGCCGTCATGGCCGGGAGGATGATGTAGGTGGGCCCTTCATAGCCCGAGGTCGGCAGCCAGCGCAGCTTCACCGCGAAGACGATGATGAACATCAGCCCCAGCCAGAACTCCGGCATGGACTGGCCCAGCATCGAGCCGACGGAACTCCAGTGGTCCATCCAGGAGTTCCGGAACGTCGCGGACATGATGCCCGCCGGGATCGCCACGATCAGGGCCACGATCAGGGCCACGACGGCCAGCCGGACCGTGGCGGGGAAGTGCTCCATCACCAGGCCCATGGCCGGGACCTCGTGCCGGAAGGAGAAACCGAAGTCCCCGCGCAGCACGCCCTTGCTCCGGCCGAAGCCGAAGAGGAAGTTGTAGTACTGGACGTGCAGCGGGAGGTCGAAGCCCATGTCCTTGCGGAACTTGGCGAGGTCGTCCTTGGTGGCGTCGAGGGGCATCAGGACGGCGGCGGGGTCGCCCGTGATCTGGAGCATGAAGAAGACGATCAGCAGCACCGCCTTGAGGACGATCAGGCTCTGCAACAGGCGGCGGATGACATAGGCGCGCATGAGGATTTCCCCACGATACCACCAAGGACACGCGCATTTCAGAACCCACTGGGGATGAAAACCTGCCCGAAGGCAGATTGGCCCTATCATTGCCTTCTTTTCTCCCAGCGTCAAGGGAGTCCCAAGGCGATTTCATGCGAGAAACCGGACTTTCGCCTCGACTTTCGCCTAGAAGAGTTCCACCCCCCAGGACAAGGACGGCCCCCCGGCCGCGTGGCGCTCCCCCCCCTTTTTGCAACCGCGGCCTCCATGATAGATTAGGGGGCTGTGGCGATGAGGTCCTTTCCCCTTAAAGGAAAAGCGACAAGCGAAGAGGGACGCGGCCCTCGCCTCCGGAGAAGCTGATCGCGGAGGCGCCCGCCGCCGGAAATCAGAGGGGGGTCAAGCGGTGCGCAAATGGATTGCGTCGGTCCTGGCGGTTGCAATGGGACTCTTCTTGTTCACCCCGGCGGCAGCGCCCTACCAGGGCACCGTGACCATCGCCCTGACGGACGAGCCGCTGACCATGGACCCCCACCGGGAGACGGACTTCATCGGGACGATGGTCTGGCCCTGGGTGACGGATCGGCTGGTCACGACCCAGCTCGGGACGGGGAAGATTGTCCCCTGGCTCGCCGAGAAGGTCGAGAGGCTCGACGCCAAGCGCATCAAGATGACCCTCCGCAAGGACGCCAAGTTCTTCGACGGGAGCCCAGTCACCTCCGAGGCGGTCCAGTACTCCATCGGGCGGATCCTCGACCCGGAGATGAAGAGCCGCCAGCGGTCCTTGTGGAACACCTTCGACCGGGTCGAGATCCTCGACGAGCGCACCTTCATCCTCCACAACAAGGTGCCGGACAACGGCCTCCTCAACCGCTTCCTCAACTGGGGCCAAATCCTCTCGCCCAAGACGCGGACCATGGACAGCGCGGTGGTCTCCCGCACCCCCTTGGGCTCGGGGCCCTACATGGTGAAGGAGTTGGTGAAGGGCCAGCGGACGGTCTTCGAAGCCAACCCCGGCTGGTGGGGCAACTCCCAATACCCCGACCGGCCCAAGACCGTTGTCCTCCGGCGCATCCAGGAGGCGTCCACGAGGATCAAGGCGCTCGAGACGGGCGAGGTGGACGTGATCACGGGCGTCCCCCACCACCTCGTCCCCGAGATCAAGAAGCACGCCGGCCTGGAGGCCTCGGCCGTCCCCGCCGTGCGCATCCTCTTCATGGGCTTCTTCACCAGGTTCGGGGGGCCCTTCGGCGACGTGAAGGTGCGGCAGGCCGTGAACCACGCCATCGACGCCGAGAAGATCCAGAAAACCCTGCTCGGCGGCTACGCCGACGTCTTCCACCAGCTGCTCCACCCGTGGAGCTACGCGGGCTACAACCCCGGCAAGCGCTGGTACGGCTTCGACCCGGCCAAGGCCAGGCAGCTCATGAAGGAGGCCGGCTACGAGAACGGCTTCCCGGCGGAGTTCATCACCACCAACGGGCGCTACCCCGCCGACCGGGAGACCTGCGAGGCCGTGGCGGGCATGCTCCGCGAGATCAAGGTCCAGACGACCTGCTCCGCCCTCGCCTTCCCCCTCTTCCGGAAGACCTTCACCGCCTACCAAAACGAGCAGAAGAAGGGCGCCGCCATGTACTACATGGGCTGGGGGAACGGATCGGGCGAGTCCGGGCTCGTCCTGCGCGGCTCGACCTCCTGCAAGGGCTCCTTCAGCGGCCATTGCTTCCCGGACCTGGAGGAGGCCATCGAGAAGGCGGCCACCACCGCCGAGCCCAAGGAGCAGCAGGCCGCCTTCGAGCGCGTGACCGACCTCATGAAAGAGAAAGCCACCCATAAGATCATGTTCAAGATCCATGACATCTTCGGCTTCAACAAGCGCGTGGACTTCAAGCCCCGGCACGATGAGCAGCTGCACGCCTGGGAGATCGTGGTCAAGTAGGGGAAGCGGGCCCAAAACTCTGGCATGACGGGGGAGCCGTCCCCCCGGTGGTTCTTCGAAGCCGGGTTTCGTTCCCGGCGTTCAATGGAAAGGGATCTCCCATGCGCAAATTGTTCGTCACTCTCCTCGTTCTCGCCCTCGCGGGCCTGGCCGCCCCCCGCGCCGAGGCCATGAAGGGCACCGTGACCATCGCCCTCTCGGGCGAGCCCCTCACCTTCGACCCCCACATCCAATCCGAGTTCATCGGCACCATGGTCTGGCCCTGGGGCTACGACAACCTGATCCAGTCGGAGACCGGCTCGTCCAAGCTCAAGCCCTGGCTCGCCGAAAAACTCGAACGGCTGAGCGCCCAGGCCTTCAAGTTCACCATCCGCCAGGGCGCCAAGTTCAACGACGGCGCTCCCGTCACCGCGGAGGCCGTCAAGTACTCCATCGGGCGCATCTTCGACCCCCAGGTGAAGAGCCGGCTGCTCGCCTACTTCAAGGACATCCGGGAAGTCGAGGTCGTTGACGCGCGCACGGTCATCATCCACACCCGTGCCCCCAGCAACGGCCTCCCGAACCTGCTGCGAAGCTGGGGCTCCATCATGAACCCCAAGACCAAGGACATGGACCCGGCCGAGATCTCGCGCAACAGCCACGGCTCGGGCCCCTACGTCCTCAAGGAGTGGACCAAGGGCCAGAAGATGGTCTTCGAGGCCAACCCCCATTGGTGGGGCAACGCGATGTACCCGGACCGGCCCAAGACCCTCATCCTGCGCCGGATCCAGGAGCACACCACCCGGGTGAAGGCCCTCCAGGCCGGTGAGGTGGACATCATCACCGCCATCCCGGCGCACGAGGTGGCCGCCATCAAGGCCGACCCCAAGCTCGACGTCATCAACATCCCCGGCGTGCGCATCATGTACGTGGGCTTCTTCACCCTCCACGGGGGCCCCTTCGCGGACAAGCGGGTGCGCCAGGCGGTGAACCACGCCGTCAACACCGAGCAGATCATCAAGACCTTCCTGGGCGGCTTCGCCGATCCCTTCTTCCAGATGCTCCACCCCTGGATGTACTCCGGCTACAGCCCGAAGGTGACCTCCTGGTACCCTTATGACCTCAACAAGGCCAAGCAGCTCATGAAGGAGGCCGGCTACGAGCAGGGCTTCAAGGCCCACCTCTTCACCACCGTCGGCCGCTACCCCTCCGACAAGGAGATCTGCGAGTCCCTCTCCGGCATGGTGAAGCAGATCGGGGTCGACGCCCCCTGCAACCCCGTCAACTTCCCGCTCTACCGCCAGACCTTCACGAGCTTCCAGGAGGGCAAGCGCAAGGAGCCCGCCTTCTACTACCAGGGCTTCGGCAACGGCGCCGGGGACACCGCCGTCTCCCTCCGCGGGATGGGCGCGTGCAAGGGCGCCTGGAGCCCCCACTGCTTCAAGGAGTTCGACGACCTCGTCGACAAGGGCCTCGGCACCGCCGACGTCGAGGAGCAGCAGGCCGCCCTCGAGAAGGCCTCGATGTGGCTGCGCGACAACGTCACCCACAAGCCGGTGGCCAAGATCCACGACATCTTCGGCGTGAACAAGCGGGTGAGCTTCGTGCCCCGCCACGACGAGGCGCTCCACCCCTGGGACATCAAGGTGAAGTAGCGGCCGGCCCAGCGGCTGAAACATCCCGCAGGGGGGGGCGGAAACCGCCCCCCCCTGCTTTTTTGCGGATTGACCTCCTGCCCCCAAATAAGTACGATGTTCTTACACTTTTTCGTTTTCACGGATCATGCCGTGAACGGCATCTTCGGATGGGTTTTTGCGCCGCACCGCAGTTCCCATAAGGAGGAAACCGCCATGCGCAAATTGCTCGTCGCTCTCCTCGTCCTCGCCCTCGCGGGCCTGGCCGCCCCCGGGGCCCAGGCCATGAAGGGCACCGTGACCGTCGCCCTCTCGGGCGAGCCCCTCTCCATGGACCCCCACGTCCAGTCCGAATTCATCGGCGCCATGATCTGGCCCTGGGGCTACGACAACCTCGTCTACGCCGAGCCGGGCACGGGGAGGCTGAAGCCCTGGCTCGCCGAGAAATTCGAGCGCGTGAGCGCCCAGGCCTTCAAATTCACCCTCCGGAGCGGGGTCAAGTTCAACGACGGCACGCCGCTCACCTCGGCCGCGGTGAAGTACTCCCTCGGCCGCATCTTCGACCCCCAGGTGAAGAGCCGCCTCATTCCCTATTTCAAGGACATCCGGGAAGTGGAGGTCATCGACGACCGGACCTTCATCATCCACACCAAGGTGCCCATGAACGGCCTCCCGAACCTGCTGCGCAGGTTTGGCCACATCGTCAACCCCAAGACCAAGGGCATGGACCTGGCCGAGGTCTCGCGCAACACCCACGGCTCGGGCCCCTACGTCCTCAAGGAGTGGACCAAGGGCCAGAAGATGGTCTTCGAGGCCAACCCCCGCTGGTGGAACAACAAGGCGTATCCCGACCGCCCGCAGACCCTCGTCCTGCGCCGGATCCAGGAGCACGCCACCCGCGTGAAGGCGCTCCTGGCCGGCGAGGTGGACATCATCACCGCCGTCCCGGCGCACCTCGTCCCCCAGATCAAGGAGAATCCCGAGCTGGAGGCGACCGGCGTCCCCGCCGTCCGCATCCTCTACGTGGGCTTCTTCACGGGCCACGGCGGGCCCTTCGACAACCTCAAGGTGCGCCAGGCGGTCAACTACGCCGTTGACGCCGGCTCCATCATCAAGACCTTCCTGGGCGGCTACGCCGAGCCCTACTTCCAGATGCTCCACCCTTGGGTCTACTCCGGCTACTCCAAGAAATTCACCTCGTGGTATCCGCATGATCTGAACAAGGCCAAGCAACTCATGAAGGAGGCCGGCCACGAGCAGGGCTTCAAGGCCCACCTCTTCACCACCGTCGACCGCTACCCCTCCGACAAGGAGACCTGCGAAGCCATCGCCGGCATGGTGAAGCAGATCGGAATCGACGCCCCCTGCAACCCCGTCACCTTCCCGCTCTACCGGCAGACCTTCACCGCCTTCCAGGATGGCAAGCGCAAGGAGCCCGCCTTCTACTACCAAGGCTTCGGCAACGGGGCCGGCAACACGGGCGTCTCCCTGCGGGGG
>JBBTDR010000157.1:0-3229 GCA_038042665.1 Nitrospinota bacterium | reverse complement strand
CTGGATCTCCTCGATGCAGCGGAGCACCTCGTTCACCGTGGCGCGCTGGCCGCCCCCGATGTTGTAGACGGCGCCCGGCCCACCCTTCTCCATCGCGGCGAAGGTGCCCTCGACGGCGTCCGCCACGTAGGTGAAGTCCCGGCTCTGCTCCCCGTCCCCATAGAGCGATATCGGCTCCCCCCGCAGGCCCGCCTCGAGGAAGCGGTGGAAGGCCATGTCCGGCCGCTGCCGGGGGCCATAGACCGTGAAGTAGCGCAGGCTCACCGCTGGGACCCCGTGGTTCTGGTGGTAGAGGTTGCACAGATTCTCTCCCCCCAGCTTAGTGACGCCGTAGGGCGAGAGGGGCCGCTTGGGGCTGTCCTCCCGGGTGGGGCCCTCGGCCCCCTCGCCATAGACCGAGGAGGAGGAGGCGAAGACGAAGCGCCGCACCGGCCTCCCCTTCACCCCCTCGAGCAGGCGCTGGGTGGCGAGCAGGTTATCGGCCAGATACACCTCGAAGGATTTCCCCCAGCTCGCCCGCACCCCGGCCTGGGCCGCCAAGTGAAACACCCCGTCCACCCTCTCAAGCAGCCCCTCCAGGGGGTCTCCGCTCAGGTCGATCTCGTGGAACTCAAAATTTTTCATGCCCTTAAGGGCGGCCAGGTTCTCCTCCTTGTCCGCCCGGGCGTAGTAGGACGAAAACCGGTCCACCCCCACCACCCTGGCGCCCGCCCCAAGCAGCCGCTCGCACAGATGAGAGCCGATGAAGCCGGCCGCCCCGGTCACCAGGAAACGTTCCACCCATCCATCTCCTTTATTTTCGCACATTTAGCGGTATTTTTCATGGGCCTTCCAAATTCCGAGGAGGCGGCGGGCGGCCTCCGGCGCCTCAATCCGGCCCAAGCACTCGATGTCCGGGCAGGCGCGCCCGTAGCAGCCGCTGCAGGCCAGGGGCTGATGGAGCACCGCGTGGCCCGGCCCCCAGGGGCCGTTCCGGACCGGATCCGTCGGCCCAATGATGGCCAGGCAGGGCAGGCCCAGGGCGGCGGCCAAGTGGAGGGGGCCGGTGTCCCCTCCGGCGAATACGTCCCCCCGGCGGATGAGGGCGGTCATCTCCCGAATGCTGGTCGGAGGCGCCACGGCGGCCCGGGTGCGCATGGCGGCGGCCACCTGGCGGACGATCTCCTCCTCGTCCGGCCCCCAGGTGAGGAGCACCCCCCCGCCGGTGGCCCCGTTCCAGGCGTCCCCGAGGGCCGCGAAGCGCTCCGGGGCCCAGCGCTTGGTGGGCCAGCCCGCGCCTGGGTGTACTACCAGGAGGGGGCGGCGGGCGGCAAGCTCTTCGCGGCGGTAGAAACCCTCGGCCACCTCCCCCTCCCCGGGCCGCTCGCGGAGGGGAAAGCGCCTCGCCTCGGGCGGGGGAACCGGGATGCCCAGGGGCTCGAGCAGGCGGAGGTTCTTCTCGACGACATGATGGGGACCCGCCGGCGGGGCCGCCTGGCGGGTGGTGAAGAGGACGTTCATCCCCTCCCGGCAGGCGCGGTGCTCGAAACCCACCCGGGTGGGCGCCCCCGAGGCCCAGGCGATGAAGCCGCTCTTGAGGAGGCCCTGGGCGTCCACCGCAATGTCCGCCCCCAGGCGGCGCACCGCCCGGAGGTCGCGCCGGAGCACCGCGAGCCCCCCGCCGGGCAGGTTCCGCCGCCAGGCCCGGGTGTCCACGGTGAGCACCTCGTCCACGTCGGGGTTCTCCAGGAGGAGGGTGCTGGGGCTGGGCTCGGCCGCCCAGACGATGCGGGCGTCCGGCCAAGCGTCGCGGATGGCCGAGGCCAGCGGGAGGGCGTGCACCACGTCGCCCACCGCGCCCAGCCGGATGATGAGGACGCAGCGGCTCATCGGGGGGCGCGCCCGCCCAGGCGGGACCCGATGGCGGTGGCGGAGTGATCCTTCGGGTCCCCGCAGATGGCCACCTCGCCCCCGTAGCCGCGCACGGTCTCCCGCTCGGGCACCGTCTCGGCGGTGTAGTCGGTGCCCTTGGCGTGGACGTGGGGCTTCAGGGCGAGGAGGAGGCGGGAGACGTCCGGCTCGTCGAAGACGAGGAGGTAGTCCACCGGCTCCAGGCTGGCGAGGATCTCCAGCCGCTCCGCCTCCGGGGTGTAGGGCCTCCCCTCCCCCTTGAGGCGGC
Organism: Nitrospinota bacterium; assembly: GCA_038042665.1. GTDB lineage: Bacteria > UBA8248 > UBA8248 > UBA8248 > UBA8248 > 2-12-FULL-69-37. The sequence continues at coordinate 1,071 of JBBTDR010000157.1, read as the reverse complement.
GGGCCGAGGCGTCGCTGTTCACCGCCACCACCAGCACGTCTCCCAGCGCCCGGGCCTCACGCAGGTAGCGCACGTGGCCCACGTGGAGGATGTCGAAGCAGCCGTTGGCGAAGATCACCCGCTTGCCCTGGGCCTTGAGCCCCTCGGTCTCCCCGCGCAGTGCCTCCAGGGTGCGGAGCTTGGCGGACAGGGAACCCGCTCCGCGGGTCACGGGGCGTCCTCCAGGGCCTTCCGCAGCTCGTCCGCCTCGACCACGGCGGTGCCCATCTTCATCACCACGATCCCAGCGGCGCGGTTGGCGATCTCGGCCGCCTCGGCCATCGAGGCCCCCGCCCCGAGGGCGAGGGTGAAGGCGGCGATGACGGTGTCCCCCGCCCCGGTGACGTCGGCGATCTGGTCCGTCCCGTAGATGGGGATGTCCTTGCGGGGCAGGCCCCGCTCGAAGAGGCTCATCCCCTGGGAGCCCCGGGTGATGAGCACCCCCTGGGCGCGGGTGCGCTCGAGCAGGGTGGCCCCCGCCTCGTCCAGCCGATCCTCCTCGGGCCAGAAGCCCAGGAGGGCCTCGGCCTCCTCCTCGTTCGGGGTGATGGCCGTCACCCCGCGGAAGCTGTCCCCGGCGTGGCGGCTGTCCACCGTGACGATGATCTTCCGGGCCGCGGCCTGGACCGCCTCGCGCACGGCCGGGGTCACGACGCCCAGGCCGTAGTCCGAGACGATGATAGCGTCCGCCCCGCCCGCCGCCAGCCGCCCGATGGCGGCGACGATCTTCCCCTCGAGTTCCGCGCGGAGCGGGAGGCGCTCCTCGTGGTCCACCCGGATGACCTGCTGGCGCGCGGTGTTCCGGCCCCCGGCCATGATGCGGGTCTTGGTGGGGGTGACGCGCCCGGGATCGGCGAGGAGAAGGCGAGTGTCGATCCGGCGGCGCCCCAGGGCCTCGCAGAGGTCCTGCCCGGTCCCCCCGTTCCCCAGCGCCCCGAGGGCGGCGACTTGGCCCCCGCATTCACCGCGACGTACCACGCGCCCTGGCTGCGCTCGCGGTATGTGCCTTTTGGGGCTTTGCGTTTGGCACTT
>JBBTDR010000156.1:0-1449 GCA_038042665.1 Nitrospinota bacterium | reverse complement strand
CCGCTCCGCCCGCGCCGGCGGGGCGGCGGGGGCCTTGGGCGCGGGGGCCGCCTTCGGGGCGGGAGCGGCCTTCGCCGCGGGCTTCGCGGGAGCGGGCGCCTTCGCGGCCGGCGCGGGGGGGGCCGCCGGGGCGGCGGCTCCGCCCTTCTCCCCGGCGCGGGAGCCGAAGAGGGTGCGGACGAGGTCGGCCGTCTCCTCGTCCACCGTGCTCATGTAGCCCTTGACCTGGATCCCTTCCTTGTGGAGCTCCTCCACAAAGGCCTTGCTCTCGAAACCCAGCTCCTTGGCCATCTCATAGACGCGAATCTTCGCCATCCATCCTCCTTCGACCGCGGCCCCCGCGCTCCCCTCCCGCGCAAGGGGCCGCCTCCATCCTATGACTCCGCTTCCGCGGCCTCAACCCGCCCCGAGGCCCAGATGATGCCGCGCCTGCTGCTCCAGGGCGGCGGCCAGGGAATCATCCCGGATGCAGAGGATTCCCACGGGCGCCCGGCCCAGGAGCCGCCCAATCTCCTCCATGCCGAGCGGAAGCTCCAGGGGGTCCGCGCCGGCCGGGAGCTCCCGGCGGCTGCCCGCCGCGAGATCCTCCGCGAGGAGGAGCCGCCCGCCCCCGGCCAGCTCGCGGAGGGCGGCGTCCCGGCCCGGGACGAGGGCCTCCTTCCGCCACGCCGCCGCCAGCAGCCCCTCCATCCGCCGCCGGAGGAGGGCCCGCACCCGGGCGGCGATCTCATCCGCCGCCGGGGCCCGGACCTCCGCCCGGAGGGCGCGCGCCAGGTTCTTGGGCTTCACGGCCTCCCGCGCGCACGCGAGGCGGAAGCAGCAATGTGCCCCCCGGCCCGGGAGCCGGTTGCCCAGTTCGGCGACGACCTCGCCCCCGGGCCCGGCCACCATGCGGAAGAAGGCGGCCGGCTCGCCCTTCTCCCGGCAGCCGATGCAGGTCCGCACGGGCAACGCTCACCATCCCCGGCCGGCGCTCATTCCCCGGGCGCCGTGCTCTCCGCCGCCCCTTCCTTCAGGTAGGCGTTGGCCGTATCGATGAGGAGCTGGGCGCGCTTGGGGCCGATGCCGGGCACCTCGCACAGGGCCTCGGCGGTGCTCCCGGCGACCGAGGCGATGGTGGGGAAGCCGTGCTCGGCGAGGAGCTGGGCCGTCTTCTCGCCCACCACGTCGAGGTTGACCAGGTCCGGCACCGCCGCCACCGCCGGCTTGGCCTCGGAATGGAAGGCCTTCTCGGCGATCATGCGCCGGTACTCGCTCTCGCCCTTGAGGTCGATCTTCCAGCCCAGGAGCTTGGCCGCGAGGCGGACGTTCTGGCCGCCCTTGCCGATGGCGAGGGAGAGCTGGTCGTCGGGCACCAGCACCTCCATCCGCCCGTCCTCCTCGACGAGGGTGATGTGCTGGATCTTGGCCGGGCTCAGGGCGTTGGCGGCGTAGGTGCGGAGGTCGTCG
>JBBTDR010000155.1:0-1640 GCA_038042665.1 Nitrospinota bacterium | reverse complement strand
CGGGCGCATCCAGGCCCTCCCCTACCAGGAAGCGCCCTCCCCTCCCATGACGGAGGAGCTGCGCGCCCGCTGCGAGCGGGCGGCCCACCTCATCCTCCCGGACGGGAGGACCCTCGCCGCCGGCCGGGCCGTGCTGGGCGTGCTCGCGCTCCTGGGCTGGAGGCGCGCGGCGGCGCTTCTCTCGCTCTATCCGTTCGTGTGGATCGTCGAGGCGGGCTACTGGCTCGCGGCGCGGAACCGGGGCCGGCTGGGGCGGCTCTTCCCGGAAGAATGAGCCCCTACTGCGTGAGCCGCACCCCCACCACCGAGTCGATGCCGTACCCTTCCCCCGCCGCAGCGAAGCTGTTCGTGGAAACGGCGGAGCGGATGATCTCGAAGGTGGTCGTGTCGGTGTTGCCGGACTCCGTGAAGTTGGAGACCCGCACCTGGACGAAGTCCACAATCTGGACGTTGTAGGTTTGGGTCACCGGGGCGAGCTCCCGGATGACGGCCAGGGTCATCACGTCGCGGCCCTCGGCCAGGCGGTCGGTCATGCCGCTCCTCCACCCGTTGCGGTTGCCGGGGAGGGCGCGGGCCGAATCGCCGTAGGCTATCTGGGTGCTTACACCGGAGTACACCGCTTCGCGGAACGCGGCGTTGCTATTGCTGTTGTCGACGGTGATGCCCGCGAGAAAGTTCTCCCCGCTGGCGATGGCGTTGCCGCAGGAGTTCCCCGAGGCGCCGTCGGCGAAGAAGTTGCCGCAGTAGCGACGCATGCTCCAGGTCTGGCCCACCGCGAGCACCCCGGCACAGCCGCTGGGATTGTTGCAGTAGATGGCCAGGGGGACCAGTCCCGACGGAATCGAGGAAGCGGCTGCGATGGAGGCGGCCGCGGTCGCGTTGACGCCCGCGGTGTTGAAGCCGATGACGGGGGCGAAGAAGAGGGGGAGGCTGTGGGTGATGTTCACCTGGATGGAGGTGGCCGTCGGGAAGCTCACCGCCGGGGTGGCGCCCGTGAGGTAGGACAGCCGGCCGAGGTTCTGGTTGGCGAAGTTCAGCGCCTCGGTGTTCGCGGCGGCCTGGGTGCCCCCGGCGGCCAGGATGGCCGCCCCCGCCCGCGTCCCGGCGTCCGCCGCCGTCTGCATCGCCGTGCGGGCCACGTACATGTAGCCCACGTCCACCGAGAGGGCTCCCATCCCCAGCATAACGGGCAGCGCAAGGGCGGCGATGGCCAGCACCTGGCCGCGCGCGCCGCGGAGAAGGCGCAGGCGCCTGGAACCTCCGAACCGCATCATCATCTTAGTCCCCCCGCCAAAATGGGAAGCCACTTTCCCGCAAATATCACCCGGCCCCAAGACCCATGCGGCCCCGCCCCCGTCACTCCGAGAGCCTGACCGCCACCACCGAATTCAGGCCAAGCCCCTGGCCCGACGCCGCGAAGCTCTGCGAGGAGACGGGGGAGCGGATGATCTCAAGGTCGAACTGGTCAAGGTTCACCCCATGCCCGGCGTCGAACGAATTGATCCGCACCCGCACGAAGTCCACGACCCGGACGTTGTAGTTGCCCGCCGCCGGACTCAGGGGCTCGACCACCACGAAGGTCATCTCGTTGCGGCCCTCGGCGAGGCGGTCGGTCATGCCGCTCGCCCAGCCCTGCCGCG
>JBBTDR010000154.1:0-6297 GCA_038042665.1 Nitrospinota bacterium | reverse complement strand
AGGGGGTGGACGCCCAGTTCATCGGCGGCCAGGGCGAGGGGCAGGCGCTCGGGTGGGCCGAAGCCGGCCGGACCGACATCGCCCTCCCTCGCCCCTTCCCCATCCTCTTCCGGATGGCCCGCGGCGAGGAAGTAGGGGTTGTCGGAGTGCAGGTGATCAACAACCAGGCGATCTATGAGGGCGTCGCCGTCCCCCTGGACAGCCCCATCAAGTCGATGTGCGACCTCAAGGACAAGAAGATCGGGATCCTGGCGCCCAACGATGCCGCCGTTGCCTTCGTTGCCCGCGCTCTCGCGGACTGCGGCCTGAAGAACTCCGATGTGACCTTCCTGCCGACGGGGGTGGCGGACAAATCCGCCGGCGCCATGAAGCTGGGGCGGGCCGACGCGTGGGCGTCCGTGGACGTCCAGTATTCCCTGGCGAAGGCCCAAGGTTTCGAGTTCCGGGTCATCCCCTACGGGAAGTTTCTGGATGACCTGTTCGAAAACTCCGTCTGGGTCAACCGCAAGTTCCTGCGAGAGAACCGCAGGGCGGTGGTCGGCTTCCTGCGCGGCCTGGCGAAGGGGAGCATTTTCTTCTATTCCAACGTAGATGCGACGCTCCAGATCCACTGGACGCTCTACCCCGAGTCCCTTCCCAAGGGGATAAGCAAGGAGGAGGCCACCCGGACCTACCGGCAGGTCCTGGAGTCCCGCGCCCCCAAACTCCGGATGGACAAGAAGGCCACCCGCTTCGGCGAGTTCTCGCGGGAGAAGTGGGTCGCGTGGGTGAAGTTCCTCGGAATGGAAAAGAGCCTCCCGCTGGAAAAGGTGAACGCGATCTGGACGAACGACCTGATCGCCGAAGTGAATAATTTCGACGTCAGGGCGATTGAGGAGCAAGCCCGGCGCTTCAACTTCGAAGAGGCGCTGAAGAATTACAAGGCGAGGCAGGCGAGATCCGGTAGGTAATCGGCGTCTGAACGGCGCATCCAAGGGCGGAGCGGCGCCGGCAAATGCTAGGGGGGGACCATGAGACGGTTGCGTGTATGGCTTGGAGCGCTTTTCGTTGTGCTGTGGGCCGCGGGCGGAGGGCACCCCGCCTTCGGCGCCCAGAAGCTGACGCCGGTCAAGGTGACCCTGGCGAATCCCATCTTCAACCCAGGCATCGCCTTCCTGTGGATCGGCTCCTTCATGGGCTGGTACGAGGAGGAAGGGGTGGACGCCCAGTTCATGGCCGCCCAGGGCGAGGGCCAGTCGATCGGCTGGGCCGAGGCCGGCCGGACGGACATCGCCGTCCCCCGCGCCTTCCCGGTCCTGTTCCGGCTGGCCCGTGGGGAGAGCATCGGGGTCACGGGGGTGTACTTGTACAACAACCTGCCGATCTATGAGGGCGTCGCCGTGCCGCCCGGTAGCCCCATTAAGTCGATCTGCGACTTGAAGGACAAGAAAGTCGGCATCCTGGCTCCGAACGACGCGGGCATCGCCTTCCTCGCCCGCGCCCTGCAGGACTGTGGCCTCAAGGCCGCGGACGTGACCTTCCTTCCCACGGGGGTGGCGGACAAGTCCGCGGCCGCCATGAAGCTGGGCCGAGTGGACGCTTGGGCGTCCGTGGACGTTCAGTATTCCCTGGCCCAGGCGCAGGGGTTCGAATTCCGGTTCATCCCATACGGAAAGTTCCTGGATGATTTGTTCGACAACCTCATCTGGGTCAACCAGAAGTTCTTCAGGCAGAACCGCCAGGCGGTGGTGGGCTATCTGCGCGGCTTGGCGAAGGGAAGCATATTCTTCTACACCAATGTCGACGCCTCCCTTCAGATTCACTGGACGCTCTATCCCGAGTCCCTCCCCAAGGGCATGAGCCGGGAGGAGGCGATGCGGATCTACCGCAAAGTCCTGGAGTCCCGGGCCCCCAAGCTCCAACTGGCCAAGGGGCAGTCCCGCTTCGGCGAATTCTCCGAGAAGAAGTGGGAGGCCTACGTCAAGTTCCTCAATCTCGAGAACCAGATCCCGATGGAGAAGGTGAAGACCCTCTGGACGAACGATCTGATCGCCGAGGCGAACAATTTCGACCCGCGCCAGATTGAACATCAGGCCCGGACTTTCAACTTTGAAGCCGCCCTCAAGAAGTACAAGGAGCGGATGGCCGCCAGGGGCAATTAGGTTGCGATGTTCAAGCCGCCGCCGGGGGATGGGCCTCCCCGCCGGCAAGGAGGGTCGGGGCCATGAAGGGTGAGGGGTTCCTCGAGGCGCTGCAGGAGGCGCGGCAGGATCCTCGGGCCTTCCTCCGCGCCCGGCGCCGGTACGCGTTGTTCCCTGTGTCGTTCGTGGTTTTCGTGGGCTCCTGGGAAGGGTTCGTGCGCCTCCTTGGGGTCCCCTCATTCCTCCTGCCGGCGCCTTCGGCGGTGGGGGTGGCGCTGCTGCGCGGGCTCTTCTTGGTCGGGCTCGACACGAGCGTGGGGGCCGATTTCTTCGGCGCCATGCAGAACAGCTACTACCTGCACATCGCCCACACCTTCCTCGAGGCGATATTGGGCTTCCTCATCGGGGGCTTCATCGGTTTCGGGCTCGGGCTCCTCTTCTTGCAATCGGAGGTCGTGGAGGAGATCATCCTTCCCTATGTCGTGGCGTTCCAGACCCTGCCCAAGCTGGCCATCGCGCCCCTGTTCGTCATCTGGTTCGGCTACGAGATCCATTCCAAGGTCCTGCTGGCGGGGCTGGTGGCGTTCTTCCCCCTGCTGGTGAACACGATGGTGGGGCTCAAGTCCGCCCAGACCGATCAGATCGACCTGCTCCGCTCCCTCTCGGCCTCGCGCTGGCAGACGTTCTGGAAGCTCCAGTTCCCGAACGCCATGCCCTTCATCTTCGCGGGGCTGGAGCTGGCGGTGGTCTTCAGCCTGCTGGGGGCGCTCCTGGGCGAGTTCGTGGGGGCCGGGCAGTGCCTGTGGGGAGGGAGGGGCCAGTGCGGCCTGGGCGTCCTCCTCATGCAGATGAGCTTCAGCAGCGACACCACCGGCACGTTCGCCGTCCTGATCATCCTGGCGGTCATGGGCGTCATCATGCACAAGGCGGTCAAGCTCCTGAGGAGGAAGGTGTTGTTCTGGGCCCCGGAGACAGGCCGGAACCTGGGCACCTAGGCCCAGGGCGCCGCAGGCTGGCGGTACTTCATGGCCGGTATCTCATGGAAGGAGGAGTGTGATGCGCAGCATCCGGAAATTGGGATCTGTCCTGTCGGGCCTCTGCCTCGCCGCGGCGCTCGCCTCGCCCGCGCTGGCCGCGCCCCCCAAGTCGATCACCCTGAGCGCGGGCGCCCTCGGCCAGAACTGGTACATGCTGGCCGCCCTGCTCGGAGAGGAGCTGAAGAAGACGTACTCCGGCGCCCAGATCACGGTGATGGCGGGCGGCGGGGTCGCCAACGTCAACCTGCTGGACCAGGGGACCATCGACTTCGGCCTCACCTCGACCGACCTGTACGCGGCCGCCCTCAAGGGCACCGACCCCTACAAGAAGGCGCACAAGGAGCTCATGGCCGTCGGGAACATCCAGGCGGTCAGCGTCTACTACTTCATGGTGGAGAAGGCGAAGGGGCTGAAGTCGATCGAGGAGGTCGCCAAGAAGAAGATGCCCCTGCGCTTCTGCACCTTCCGGAAGGCGGGCCCGCCGGCGGTCTCGGCGCTGCGCCTGTTCGAGGAGTACGGTGTCAAGGAGCAGGACATCGCCCAGTGGGGAGGGAAGATCAACTACATGGACTGGTCGGACTGCGTCTCCCTTGCCCGCGACGGCCACGTGGACGCCGTGGTGGGTGGCACCGGCCTGCCGTCTCCCTTCCATGCGGAGATCGCCAACGCCCGCCAGGTCGATTTGCTGCCCGTGCCCGAGCCGATCATCCAGAAGCTGCGCGAGAAGTACGGCTACCTGCGGGTGGTGATCCCCAAGGGGACGTATAACATCGCGAAGGAAGACCTCCCCTCGTTCGGATGGGCCGGTTACATGCTGACCCGCGCGCAGACGCCCGAGCAGACGGTGTACGACACGGCCAAGAGCCTCTATGAGAACGCCGAGCGCATCCGTAAGCTGCATAGCTCCCTCGCTACCTACGACGTGAAGAAGCTGGTCACCGACGTTCCCGGCCCCTTCCATCCGGGCGCCGTCCGTTTCTACAAGGAGAAAGGGCTGCTGAAGTAGCCGCCTTTCCCTCCCGCGCGCGGGAGGGCACTTCACGAGAGGAGCGTGGATGCGGAAGTATCTCGCGTGGGGCGCTGTGGCCGCCGCGGTCACGTTGTCCCTGTTCCATCTCTACACCGGGTATTTCGGCGTGCTCGTCGCGCTCCTGCAGCGCTCGTACCATCTCCTGCTGGCGATGGTGGTGGCGTTCCTGGTCTTTCCAGCTTCGAAGAAGCACGCGGACCATCCCGCCGTGATCGCCCTGGACGCCTTCTGCGCCGCGGCCTCCGTGGTGTGCATCGGCTATATCATCCTGAACTACGACTACATCGTGAACCGCATCGGGTTGGCGAGCCCCGTCTCGGCGGGAGAGTTTATCCTGGGAATGGGCATGTTCGCCCTCATCCTGGAGGCCCTCCGGCGGACGACCGGATGGCCTCTCATGATCGTTACGTTTTGCACCCTGATTTACACCTGGGCGGGGCCCTACATGCCCGGGATCTTCGCCCACCGGGGCTGGAGCTGGAGCCACATCGTCGCCTACATGTACCTGGATCAGGAGGCGATCTTCGGCATCCCCTTGGGCGTCTCGGCCACCTACGCGGCGCTTTTCATCCTCTTCGGGGCGTTTCTGACCGCGACGGGCGTCGGCGATTTCTTCAACGACGTGGCCTCCGCCCTGACCGGGAAGAGCCGCGGCGGGCCGGCCAAGATCGCCGTCGTCTCCAGCGCCATGTTCGGGACGGTGTCGGGCTCTCCGGTGGGCGACGTGTATGCCTCGGGCGCCTTCACCATCCCCCTCATGAAGAGCCTGGGCTACAAGCCCCACTTCGCCGGTGCCGTGGAGGCCGCCGCCTCGACCGGCGGCGCCATCATGCCTCCCGTGATGGGGGCCATCGCCTTCCTCATGGCCGACATCACGGGGATCCCATACGTCCAAATCGCGCTCGCGGCGGCGATCCCCGGGCTTCTCTACTACTTCTCGGTCGGGATGATGGTCCACTTCGAGGCGTGCCGCTACGACTTGAAGGGTCTTTCTCCCGACCGGGTGCCTCCCCTGCGGCAGAGCTTGCGCGATTCCCACCTCCTCATCCCCCTCGTGGGGTTGATCGCGGTCCTGGGCGTGGGCTACACGACCTTCCGCGCGGCCTTCATCTCCATCGTCCTGGCGGTGGCGGTGAGCTTCATCCGGGCGAGGACGCGCCTGACCTGGAAGAGCGGCTTCGCCGCCCTCGAACAAGGGGGCCGGGATATGGTCCTCATCGCCACGGCGACCGCGGCGGCCGGCATCATCGCGGGCTCCGTGGCCCTGACGGGCCTGGGGCTGCGGTTCACCTCCCTCGTGCTCTCCTTCGGGAAGGTGAGCCTGATCCTGCCCCTCATCTTGACCATGATCGCCTGTCTCGTGCTCGGGATGGGCGTGCCGGGGGCGGTGGCCTATCTCATCGTGGCCACCTTGGCGGTCCCGGCCCTCGTCGAGCTGGGGGTGCCTGTTCTCGCCGCGCACCTGTTCGCCGTCTATTTCGCCGTGATGTCCAACGTGACGCCTCCCGTGGCCATGGCGGCCTATGCCGGGGCGAGCATCGCCGAAGCGTCCATGATGCGGACGGGGGTGACCGCGACGAAGCTCGCGCTGACGGGCTTCATCATCCCGTTCATGTTCGTCTACGGCCCGCCTCTCCTCCTCAAGGGCGAGCCGCTGGAGGTTGTGTGGGCCATCCTCACGGCGACGCTGGGGGTGGTCGCCCTCGCGGCGGGTTTGGAGGGATGGCTGCGGGGGCGGGCGGGTTGGTTTGAGCGGGCGGTTCTGGTGGGTTCGGCTTTGGCCCTGATCAAGCCGGGCATCGTGACCGATGCCATGGGATTGGCCGGGTTTGCGCTGGTCATCGCGCGGCAGTGGATGAAATTCGGGGGAAGGCAGCCCGCGTGAGCTGTCCGGGCCCGGGGGCGGGCGGCCCGGGCGCGTTGAGACGAGGATGACGGGGATGGAGCCCTGCATCGCGATCGAGCAAGTGGAGAAGGTTTACCGCACCGCCCGGCGGGAGAATATCCACGCCCTGGCCCCCGACAGCCTGGAGGTGGGGGTGGGGGAATTCGTCAGCGTCGTGGGCCCGCGCGGCTGCGGAAAGAGCACCCTCCTCAAGCTCCTGGGCGG
>JBBTDR010000153.1:0-4131 GCA_038042665.1 Nitrospinota bacterium | reverse complement strand
CGGCGTGGTAGGCCGGGAAGTGGCTGAGGTCGTCCTTCAGCACCCGCAGCTTGTGCTGGAGGATCTCGGCGTCGGTCGAGTAGAGGTCGGTCGCCTGGATGCTCCCGGTTTCGAGCGCCCGGTAGGCCAGATCGTGATCCAGCCCCCGCACGGTGGCGTGGGGCAGGCGGTAGCGCTCGCGCAGGCTGGGCCAGCCGTCCTTGCGGTCCATGAACTCGTTGGTGAGGAAAAGCCGAAGCTGCGGATGGTTCCGGAGGTCCGAGATCGCGCGGATGCCCAGGAGCTGGGCGGTCTCCTCCTTCATCCCGATGGCGTAGGTGTTGTTGAAGCCCAGGGAGCGGCTCATGCGGATGCCCGCGCGCTCGAGCGCGGCGCGGATCTCCGCCTCCGCCGTCAGGTTCTGCCCGGCCAGGAGCTCCTGGGCGATGGTCCCAGTGTACTCGGGATAGACGTCGATCTCCCCCGAAAGCAGGGCGTTCCAGAGCACCCGCGTGCCGCCCACTTCCTTGCGGTGCACGGGCCGGTCGCCGGCCTGGAGGGAGAGATGGGTGACGACCTCCCCGAGGATGACGGACTCGGTGAACTTCTTGGAGCCGACCTGCGGCCGGGCCGCCTGGGCGGGGCTGGGGTGCGTGGGGGCGGCGGCCGCGGCCAAAGCGATGAGGACGAGAAGGCGTGGGATCATGGCGTCCCTCCGCCCGGGCGGAGGCTCTCCAGGGGGCTCCGCTGGGCGTTGATGAACTGGGTGACAAAGGGGTCCTGGGGCCGGTAGACGAGGTCCTCCAGCGTCCCGCCCTGGACGATGGCGCCGTCGCGCATCAGGAAGATGAGGTCGGCCAGGAAGCCCGCCTCTCCGATGTCGTGGGTCACGATGACCACGCTCTTCCCCAGCCGCGCGAAGATCTCCTTGAGGTCCTTTTGAAGCTCGGAGCGGATGAGTGGGTCGAGCGCCCCGAAGGGCTCGTCCAGGAGGAGCACGGTGGGGTCGAGCATCAGGGCCCGCATGAGGCTCACCCGCTGGCGCTGGCCGCCCGAGACCTGGACGGGGTAGCGCATGAGACCCGTCCGGGGGAACTTGGTGAGCTCCAGGAGCGCCTCCACCCGCTGGCCGATCTGGTGCGGCGGCCAGCCCAGGTACCGCGCCATGAAGGTGATGTTGTCGTACACGTTGAGGTGGGGGAAGAGCCCCCCGCTCTGGATGACGTAGCCCATCCGGCGGCGGGCCTCGAGCATGTTTCCGGCTTGGATGGGCTGGCCGTCGAAGAGGACCTCGCCCGCGTCCGGCCGGACGAGGCCGAGCATGGCGCGGAGGAGGGTGCTCTTGCCGCAGCCGCTCGGGCCGATGAGGGCGACCGTCTTCCCGGCGGGGATCTGAAGGCTGGTGGGGCGGAGCGCCGTCAGGGAGCCGAACTGTTTGGCGACGTTCTGGATCTCCAGCAAGGGCGCTCCTCCCGGCGGGCCGCGGGGGGTGGGGCGCCCCCATTCTAACCCATCGGGCCCCGGACCGGGGAGGCGCCCGGGCCGGGGCTCCGGCGGGACCGCGTCAGAAGCTGACGTTCCCCTGGGCGTAGGCCTGGGACGTGCGCAGCCGCAGCACCTGATTGGTGCCGTCGGAGTGGAGGAAGGTGCTGGCGTCGCGCAGGAGCTTCTCCATCGGGGCCTCCTGCATGATGCCCGCCCCGCCGAGGATCTCCATGCCCCAGCGGGCGCAGTTGAAGGCGGTCTCGGAGGCGAAGATCTTCACCTTCCACCCCAGGGTGAAGTCGTAGGGGTTCTGGTGGTTCACCGCCCAGGCGCACCGCCAGACCATGGTCCTCGCGATGTCGAGATTGGTGGCCATGTCGGCCAGCATGGTGGCGACGGCCTGGTGCTCCACGATGGGCTTGCCGCCCTGGACGCGCTCGCGGGCGTGGGCGAGGGCCTTCTCGAAGGCGGCCCGCCCGACCCCGACGCAGTTGGCCGCCGCCTCGGGCTTGCCGCAGGCGAGGAGCCGCCCGCGGACCTCGAACATCTTCCCGACCCCGAGGATGACGTGGCTGTCGGGCACTTCGACGTCCCTGAAGATCAGCTCGGAGTTCATGGAGAGGCGCTGGCCGATCTTCTCGTGCACCTTCCCGATGGACAGGCCTGGGGTGTCCCGGGGGACGAGGAAGCCGGTGAGCCCCTCGCGGAGTTTCTTGGCCTTGTCCGTCCGCGCGGCCACCACGTAGAGGGAGGCGACGGGCCCGTTGCTGATGTAATGCTTCATCCCATTGATGACCCATTTCCCATTCCTGCGCTCGGCCCGGGTGTAGAGGGCGATGGAGGGGTCGTCGTAGAGCCCCTGGTGGTCGCTCCCGCAGCCGGGTTCCGTGATGCAGATCGCGGTCAGGAAGCGGGGCCCGGCGCACAGGCGGCGCAGCCATGTATCCTTGAGGGAGGGGTCCATGTGGTCGAGGATGTGAGCGAGCTTCCAGGTCTGGTCCAGGTTGACGGCTGAGCCCAGGTCGCCCACGGCCAGCTCCTCGCCCGCGAGGCAGGAGGTGAGGACGTCGGCCCCGCCCCCGCCGTACTCCTCGGGGTAGGGGAGCTGGCGCAGGCCCACGGCGCTGGCCTTCTCCACCAGCCCCCAGGGCATGCGCTTCTGCCAGTCGGGCTCCCGGTCGAGCTCGGCCGCCACGGGCTCGACCTCGCGCTTGGCGAAGTCACGCGCCAGCTGTTGAACGGCCTTCTGGGCATCCGTGAGGGTGAATTCCATGTCTGCCTTTCCTCCAGGTGGGTATGCGGCCGGGGCCGGGCCTGAAATGGCGAGTTGCATATGCGGATACGCGGTGCAGCCCTGCGGGTCTCTTGTAGTGGAAGCCGCCTCCGGCGTAAAGGGGCGGGGGGCATTCCCGCGCGGGGAGCAGGCGGCGAAAACCCCGTTCCGCCGTTTACGCTGGCTTTGTCTCATGTTATGGGTAGGAGCTACTTTAAAAGCGCGGTCCCCTAATTTCGTTCCTGGGCGCAGGGGTTTGCCCCTTTTTTGTGCGGGCCTCGCCAGGGCGGCCCTGGAGGTTCACATCGGATGAGCGGTTCCCGGGTCAAGGTCCGGGCCACAGGGATCACCAAGACCTATACGGCGCCGAATGGGGAAGCCGTCCTGGCCCTCGACGGCGTGGACCTCGAGGTCCGCGAAAATGAGTTCCTCTCGATCGTCGGCCCCAGCGGCTGCGGGAAGAGCACTTTCCTCTACCTCGTGGCCGGGGTCCTCGACGTCTCCTCCGGGGAGATCCTCAAGGACGGGGCTCCCATTGCGGGCCCGGGGCCGGACCGGGGGCTGGTGTTCCAGCACTTCGCCCTGTTCCCCTGGCGGACGGTGATGGGCAACATCTGCTACGGGCTGGAGGAGCAGGGGCTCCCCCGGGCCGAGCGGACGGAGCGGGCGACGGAGCTCATCGCGCGCGTCGGCCTCAAGGGCTTCGAGAGCGTCTACCCGAACCAGCTCTCGGGGGGGATGAAGCAGCGGGTGGCCCTCGCGCGGACGCTGGCGTATGATCCGGAGGTGCTGCTGATGGATGAGCCCTTCGGCGCCCTCGACGCCCAGACCCGGCTGCTGATGCAGGAAGAGCTGCTGGAGCTCTGGAGCGAGAAGAAGAAGACGGTGATCTTTGTCACCCACGACGTGCGGGAGGCGGTCTACCTCTCCGACCGGGTAGCGGTGATGACGGCGCGGCCGGGCCGGATCAAGAAGATCGTGGAGACGAGGCTCTCCGATGCGCCCGTGGGGCGGAAGTTCATCGAGACCCAGGATTTCGTCGAGAAGGTGAATGAGATATGGTCGCTGGTGCGGGACGAAGTGGTCATCTCGTAAGCGCCTGGAGGGCCCCGGCGCGCGTCTTCTTCCTGGGGAGATATTCGCCCCTCCTCTACCTCGTCGCGGCCTGGGAACTCGTCACCGCGTCGGGCGTCGTCCCCGAGATGGTGCTTCCCCGCTTCTCCGACGTCGTGGCGGCGTGGGGCCGTCTGATGCTTTCGGGCGAGCTGCCCGCGCACGCCGCTTCCTCCATCTGGCGGGAGGCGGCGGGCTTCTCCTTGAGCGTGATCTTCGGGACCACTGTGGGCATCGCGATGGCGCGCTTCCGGACGCTGCGCGATCTCTTCGAGCCGCTC
>JBBTDR010000152.1:0-1755 GCA_038042665.1 Nitrospinota bacterium | reverse complement strand
CCTAGCCGGGCAGATCGCCAACCGGCTGGCCGGGCGGAAGGTGGCCTGAGGTGAGCGGGATGGGCGCGCGCCGCCAAGCCCTCTTCCTCCTGGGCCTCCTGGGCGCTGGGCTCGCCCTCGCGGCCCTCGCCCCGGACTTGGCCGCCGCCGCCGAGGGCGCCCACCCCAAGGCCTTCAGCCTCAAGGAGGAGCTCTTCAAGCTCCTCAACACCCTCATCGTCGCCGCCATCCTCTACAAGGTCGCCGCCAAGCCCCTGCGCAACTACCTGACCGATCGCCGGGAGGGCATCCGCCAGGCGCTGACCGAGGCCCAGCAGGCCCGCCAGGAGGCCGAGCGCGAGCTCGAGGAGCAGCGCTCCAAGGTGGCCGACCTCGAGGCCGAGATCGGGCGGGTGCGGAAGGAAGGCCACGAAGAGCGCCAGGTGCTCCAGGTCCACCTCCAGACGGAACACGAGACCCAGGCCAAGCGGCTGGTGGATCAGACCAAGAACACCATCGACCTCGAGCTGGCCCGGGCCCGCGCCGAGCTTCAGAACGAGGCCGCGCGGCTGGCGATCGAGCTGGCCGAGCAGACCCTCGTCAAGAACCTGGGGCCCGGGGACCAGAAGCGCATCGCCGGGGAGTTCGTGGCCGGCCTGGGCGCGGGCAAGAGGGTGAGCCCATGATCACCAGCGAGGCCGCCCGCCGCTATGCCCGGGCCCTGGCCGCGACGGCCGAGCAGGGGGGCGCCACGGACCGGGTGGGGGACGAGTTGCTCGCCCTGGCGGAAGCCGTCTCGGGCCACCCGGACCTCCGCCGCCTCCTCATGAACCCCCGCATCCCGCGCTCCCGCCGCATCCAGACGATCGAGCGGATCCTGGAGGCCTCGGGGGCGAGCCTCCTCGTGCGCCAGTTCGCCCGGCTCGTCCTGGAGAAGGACCGCTTGGCCGATCTGCCCGCCATGGCGGTGTGCTACCGCGAGCTGGCCGACGAGAAAGCGGGCCGCGCGCGGGCCCAGGTGCGCACCGCCCACCCCCTGGACGAAGCCGCCACCGGCCAGATCAAGGTCAAGCTCTCCGCCATGACGGGGAAGCAGGTGATCCTCGAGATCGAGCACGACCCGGCCCTCATCGGCGGCCTCGCGTGCCGCGTGGGCGGAGTGGTGATGGACGGCAGCATCCGCAACCAGCTTAAGAATCTCCGCGAGGCGCTGACGGTAAGGTAGCCGGCGGGCCCGCGGACACGGAGGGGATTCTTCATGCAGATTCGCGCCGAAGAGATCAGCCGAATCATCCAGAAGCAGATCGAGGGCTTCGACGCCTCCGTGGAGCTGGCCGAGACGGGAACGGTCATCTCGGTGGGCGACGGCATCGCCCGCATCTACGGCCTGGAGAGGTGCATGGCGGGGGAGCTCCTCGCCTTCCCCGGGGACATCTTCGGGATGGCCCTGAACCTCGAGACCGCCAACGTGGGCGCCGTGCTCCTGGGCGACGACCGGCACATCAAGGAGGGCGACGAGGTGCGCCGCACGGGCCGCATCGTTCAGGTGCCCGTCGGCAAGGAGCTCCTGGGCCGCGTGGTGGACCCCCTGGGCCACCCGCTGGACGGCAAGGGCCCCATCCACTCCAAGGAGTCGCGCAACATCGAGGTCATCGCCCCGGGCGTGGTCAGCCGCCAGCCCGTGAAGGAGCCCCTCCAGACGGGCATCAAGGCCATCGACGGCATGATCCCGATCGGGCGCGGCCAGCGCGAGCTCATCATCGGCGACCGCCAGAC
>JBBTDR010000151.1:0-2768 GCA_038042665.1 Nitrospinota bacterium | reverse complement strand
CCCCGCCTCCGGCGCCCCGGCGGCCGCCCCGGCCCCCCCCGCGCCCAAGCCCTGAGGCGCCATGCGGAGGGCGCCCATGCGCGCACCCCTCGGCGTCATCATCATGGGAGCGGCGGGCCGGGACTTCCATAACTTCAACGTCCGCTACCGCGGCGACCCCTCCCGCCGCGTGGCCGCCTTCACCGCCGCCCAGATCCCGCGCATCGAGGGCCGCCGCTACCCCCCGGAGCTCGCCGGGCCGCTCTACCCCGAGGGCATCCCCATCCATCCCGAAGCGGAGCTCGAGCGGCTCATCCGCGCGAACGGGGTGACGGAGGTCGCCTTCTCCTACAGCGACGTCTCCCACCTCGAAGTCATGCACCGCGCGAGCCGCGCCCTCGCCGCGGGGGCCAGCTTCATCCTGCTCGGCCCCCGGGAGACCCAGCTGAGGAGCCGCAAGCCCGTCGCCGCCGTCACCGCCGTGCGGACGGGCTGCGGCAAGAGCCCCGTCAGCCGCTTCCTCCTCGCCCGCCTGCGGGAGATGGGGCTCGCGGTGGCGGCGGTGCGCCACCCCATGCCCTATGGCGACCTCCTCCGCCAGCGCCTCCAGCGCTTCTCCTCCCACGCCGGCCTCGACGCCGCCCAGTGCACCGTCGAGGAGCGCGAGGAGTACGCCCCCTACATCGAGGGGGGCGGCACGGTGTTCGCCGGGGTGGACTACCAGGCCGTCCTCGACGCGGCGGAGAGGGAGGCCGACGTCATCCTCTGGGACGGCGGGAACAACGATTTCCCCTTCTTCGCCCCCGATCTCCACATCACCCTGGCGGACCCCTTCCGCCTCGGGCACGAGCGGACCTACCACCCGGGCGAGGCGAACCTCCTCATGGCGGACATCGTCATCCTCGCCAAGACGGACACCGCCCCGCCCGAGGCCGTCGAGGCCCTGCGCCGCTCGGTCCAGGAGGCGAACCCCCGCGCCCGCGTCCTGGAGGGGGCGATGCCCCTCGAGCTCGCGCGCGCGGAGGAGCTCCGGGGGCGGCCCGTCCTCGTCGTGGAGGACGGGCCCACCGTCACCCACGGGGAGATGCCCCACGGCGCGGGTTTCCTCGCGGCGCGGGCGGCGGGCGCCCGCGTCGTGGACCCCAGGCCCTTCGCCCGGGGCTCCCTCCGGGAAGCCTACCAGCGCCATCCCTGGCTCGGGCCCGTCCTCCCGGCCCTGGGCTATGCCCCGGAGCAGCTGCGGGAGCTCGAAGAAACCCTGGCCGCCGCCGCCTGCGGCGCCGTCGTCCTGGGCACCCCGGTGGATCTCGGCCGCCTCATCCGCATCCCCCACCCCGTCCACCGCGTGCGCTACGCCTATGCCGATCGGAGCCAGCCCGGGCTGGGGGAGGCGATCCGGAACTGGTGGGAGGGGGCCCGCGGGCGGTAAGTTGTTGCGGATCAACCCCCGGGAAGGGTACGATGGGGCGTCTCGCCCCTGCGGCCACGTTCGCCCGTCGCTGGAGGGACGCCGCATGCAGGGCCGTTTCCGCCGCAGCCGATCCCGGCTGATGAGCCTGGCGCCGTGGATGTTCGCGGTCTGCCTGGGCCTGGGCGCTCCAGCCTGGGCGGCAACCCCCGCGCCAGAAAGCACGCCCCCGCCCACGGGCCGCGCCGCTCCCCCGGCCCCTCCTCCGCCCCAGAGCCCGACCCTTCCGCCGGACCTCCTCCGGCCCACGGGCCCGGCCCCCGCTCAGCCGGGCGGGACCGGCGAGCCGCTCCAGATGGAAAAAGGCAAGGAGGAGGACCCGGTGAAGAAGTCGCAGTGCGACCGCGCCTCCTACATCGTGCGCCAGGCGAACGAGCTGGGGGACGAGACCCCGCTCACCCTCAGCTACGTCCAGCGCGCGCTGGACATCTGCCCCGACCACCCCGGGGCGAACATCCGGATGGGCATCATCCTCTTCCGCCAGAAGAAGAACGAGGAGGCGCGCAAACCCTTCGAGCGCGCCCTCAAGGAGGGCGCACAAATCCCCGAGGTGCAGTTCAACCTGGGGATTTTCTCCAAACAAGACAAGAAGGACGTCCAGTCCCTCGGCTACTTCCGCAGGGCGGCCGAGCTGGATCCCGGCAACGCCGCATACCTCTACAACCTCGGGGTCATCCAGGCCCAGATGAAGGAGCGCGGCCAGGCCATCGACTCCCTGCGCAAGACCATCCAGGCCAACCCCAAGATGGCCGAGGCGCATTTCTTCCTGGGCGCCCTCCTTCAGGAGATGGGCCAGCGCGAGGAGGCGAAGGAAGCTCTCCAGCAGTCCGTCCGCCTCAACCCGAAGCTCGCCCTGCCGCACATCTACCTGGCGGCGATCCACGAGGCCGAGGGGAAGTCCCAATCGGCCCAGCAGGAGCTGAGCCAGGCGGTCCGGCTCAACCCGGCCTCCATCCAGGTGGGCTACAGCCTCGACGACTTCTACGCCAAGGAGGGGGGGGCGAACGACTTCCTGCTGAACGTCGGCCAAGTCAAGCCGGAAGCCGCCGCCCTCAGCATCCCGCCAAGGGACGAGCCTCCCCAGGGCGGCAGGGCTCCTTCCCCGGCCTTCGGGCCCCGCCGCGAGGCGCAGGAGGTGCCCGCCACCCAGGGCAAAGAAAAAGAAACCGCCCCGGCGGCGCCGGCCCGGCGGGCACCCCCTCCGCCCCCGCGCGCGGCTCCGGCGCTGCCAGGAGGGGCCGGGACTCCAGATGGGCGGAGGCGGGGACCCCTGCGGAACTCATGGCCCCGCCCCCGTCCCGGCGGCGGCCGTGACCACCAC
>JBBTDR010000150.1:2837-6379 GCA_038042665.1 Nitrospinota bacterium | reverse complement strand
GGCCGGCCCGCGCCCAGGAGGAGCTCCTCCAGGGGCTGGCCGGGCGGGGGGGGCTTGAGGGCGAGCTGATCGGGCGGGGGCGCGGGCTTGGGGAGGTTCAGCTTGGGCGGGCCCGCCAGGGGCCTCCCCGCCGGGGCCTCGCCCGGGTCCGCGAGGGAGAGCCTGGCCTCCAGGGCGGGGCCGGGCAGGGCGAGGGGGGAGCCCTCCCGGGCGAGCAGCCTCCCCAGGTCCAGGGGCTCGGGCAGGGGCACCGGGGGGAGCGGCCGGGGCTGGAGGGCCGGGGGGATGGGCACCGGGCGCCGGACCAGCTCGACCTCGGTGAGCCGCTCGGGCGGGAGCGCCTCCAAGGGGCCCACGTCGGGGCCGAAGATGAGCAGGAGGGCGTGGAGGAGGAGCGAGGCGAGCAGGGCCTGGAGGAGGGAGAAGCTCATTTCCCCGGCGTCTCCGGGCGGCGGCCGGAGGCGGGCGCCTCCGCCCGGCGGACCGGCTCGGTGGCGATGGCGATCCGGGCCGCCCCGGCCTGCTTGGCCACGTCCATCACCCGCACCACCGCGCCGTGGGACACGTCCTGATCGGCGCGGATGATGAGGACGCCCTCGGGCTGGGCGCGGAGCTCCTCCAGGAGCCGGCCCCAGAGGGAGTCGAGGGCCACCTCGTCGTTGTTGAGGAACACGCGCCCGTCGCGGGCGATGACCACCACGAGGTCCTTGCGCGCGGGCGTCTCGGCCGAGACCGTGCGCGGCAGGTTCACGTTGATCCCGCTCTGGAGGACGAACGAGGAGCTCAGGGCGAAGAAGAGCAGCAGGAGGAAGATGGTGTCGATCAGGGGCGTCGTGTCCGGCACGGACTGGACGCGGCGCAGCTCGCGGAACTTCATGGCGGCCCCCTCAGCGCTTCAGGATCTCCACGACCCGGAAGGCCTGCTTCTCCAGCTCCAGGATCAGCCGGTTCGATTTCATGGTGAAGTAGTTGTAGAAGGTGAGGGTCGGGATGGCGATCACGAGCCCGGCCGCGGTGGTGATGAGGGCCTCGTAGATGCCCCCGGCGAGCTGGCTCGGGTGGGCCACCCCCTTCTCGCTGATGGTGGCGAAGGTGCGGATCATGCCGAACACGGTCCCCGTGATGCCCAGCAGGGGCGCGATGACGGCGATCGTCCCCAGTATCCCGAGGTAGCGGTCCACGATGGGGACCTCCTGGCGCCCCGCGTCCTCGACGATGGCCTTCAGCTCCTCCTTCTCCTTGTCGTAGTTCGAGATCGCGGCGAGGAGGATGCGCCCCACCGAGGAGGACTGACGGCGGCAGAGGATGACCGCCTCGCCCACCTGGTTCTCCGCCAGGAGCTGGCGCACCTGCTGGAGGGCGTCGCCCGGCAGGATGCGCTTCGCCCGCAGGTTGAGGGCGCGCTCGATGATGATGGCCAGGGAGATCACCGAACAGGCGGCGAGGGGGATCATCAGGACCCCGCCCTTGGCCAGGAACTCGAACATCGGGAGGCCTTCCTCTCTTCGGCGGGGTTAGCGCCGCGCGCCGGGCGCCCCGCCCAGGCGGCGGAGCGCCTCCTCGGCCGCTTCGCGCAGCGCCCCGGGGGGCGCGACCTGGCGCAGTTTCTGAAAAATCCGGAGGGCGGTCGGGCGGTTTCCGGCCTTTTCGTAGAGCTCCCCGGCGCGCGCGAGGGCCCGCGCCACCCACATTGTCTGATCCGGATGGCGGTAGGTCAACTTGAGGAACTCCGCGGGGGCCGCCGGATCCCCCCGCCGGGCCATGAGCTCGGCCCGGCTGTAGAGCGCCTCGGCCGCCACCGCCGGGTCGCCCGACTCCAGCGCCAGCCCCAGCGCCCGCTCGGCCCCGTCGAGGTCCCCCGCCTTCATCCGGAGCGCGGCGAGCAGGAGCCCCGCCTGGGCCCTCACCCCGCCCGGGCCAGGGGCCGCGGCGACGGCGCCGAGGTGGCCGATCGCCTCCCGCTCCCGCCCCAGCCGGGCCTCGGCCCGCCCCAGCTCGAAGCGGGCGAGGAGGGCGAAGTCGTGCCCGGGGAAGCGCTGGAGGAACTCCTCGAAGCGGCCCTTGGCCTCGGCCCAGCGCGCGATGCCCGCCAGGGTCTCCCCCGCCCCGAACAGGGCGTCCGCCCGCAGGCGGCTCTCCGGGTGGCGCGCGAGCAGGCTCTCGTAGGCGTCGAGGGCGGCGTCGGCGCTCCCCCGCCGGCGGTGGATGGCGCCGATGCGGAGCAGCGCGTGGGCCGCCAGCTCGTTGTCCGGATAGCGCGCCGCAAGCTCCCGGTAGGCGCGGTGGGCCTCGTCCAGGCCGCCCCGCGTGAGGTGCACCTCCCCCACCTGGAAGAGCAGCGCGACGCTCAGGGGGGAGTCCGGGTAGCGGCCGGCGAAGGCGCGCCCGTCGCGCACGAAGGCGTCGAACTCCTCGCGCTGGAGCCGGGCGAGGAGGAGGCCGTAGGCCGCCTCGCGGTGGCGCGGGTGGTCCGGGAAGCGGGCCATCACCAGCCGGTAGAGGCGGTCCGCCTGGAGGTACTTCCCCCCGTTGTAGGAGGCGTCGGCGGCGTGGAGGTAGGCGTCCCCCGCCAGGGGGGACTGGGGCCGCCGCTCGGCGTAGTCGAGCAGGCGGGCGCCCGCGGCCTCGAACTCCCCCCGGCGGAAGGGCACGAGGGCGCTCCAGTACTCCACCTCCTCGGCCCCCGGGCTGCCGGGGTAGGCCGAGAGATAGAGGGCAAAAGCCTTCGCGGCCTCCTCGGCGCGGCCCCGGCGGAGGAGGAGCTTCCCCTTCTGGCGGAGGGCCTCGCGGGCCACCTCGCGCCCGGGGTAGCGGCTCTCGATCCGCTCGAAGGCCAGGATGGCCCCGGCGAAGTCCCCCAGGTTGTAGCGGGCCTCCCCCGCCCGGGCGAGGGCCTCGGCGGCGAGGGGGCCCTCGGGCCCGCCCTCCATCACCTTGTCGAAGAGCCCGGCGGCCTCCCGCCACTCCCCCCGGCGGTAGTGGATCCAGGCGAGGCCCGCCCGCCCCCGGAGGAACTCCCCCGCCCCCCCGGAGATCGAGGCGAAGGCCCTCCCCGCCCCCTCCAGGTCCCCCGCCTCGAAGGCGGCCTCGCCGTACCACAGGGCGGCCTCCGGATCGGCGGGCGCTCCCCCGCCGCCGAAGGCCCAGTGCTCCAGCACGGCCTGGGCCCCGGCGAAGTCCCTCAGGCGGAAGGCGGCGAAGGCGGTGGCCATGGCCGCCGAGCGGGCCGCGCCGCGCTCCTCGGCCCGATCCGCGCCGCCCGGCGGCTGGTCCGCCCCCAGGCGGAGGACCCCGTAGGCCCGCCGCACCTCCCCCTGGTGGTAGAGGGAGAGGCCCTCGATCACCCGCGCCAGGCGGTACACCCGCCCCAGGGCGAAGGCGTCGCTCACGGCGGCCGCCTGCTGGGCCGCCCCGGCGTAGTCCTCCCGCCGGAAGAGCGCCCAGGCGAGCTGGAGGCGGAGGAGGCCCTCCTCGGGGCTGCGCGGGTGGGCGCGGAGGAAGCCCTCCAGGGCGGCCGCGAGCTCCGGCCCCGCGCCCCGGGG
>JBBTDR010000150.1:0-2827 GCA_038042665.1 Nitrospinota bacterium | reverse complement strand
GGGGGGCGGTCTCGATGCGGACGGCGAGCGCCCCGGCCTCGGCCGAGCGGCGCAGGGGATGATCGGGATGGCGGCGGAGGAAGAGGGCGAAGGCGCGCCCGGCGGCCTCCGCCTGGGCGAGCTGCATGCGCGCCCAGCCCAGGCCGTGGAGGGCCTCGCCCAGGAGGGCCGCCTCCCCGGGGCCGCGGGGGGCGCCCGCCTCCTCGGCGAGGGCGTAGCGGCGCCCGGCCTCGGGGAAGTCCCCCCCCCGGCGGTGCCAGTGCCCCAGGGCGACCACCGCTCCCAGGGCCAAGGGGCCCGGCTCCCCGGCCAGCCCGGCGAGGGCCTCGCGCGCCTGGCCCCTGGCCCCCAGCCGCTCGTGGACCCAGGCGCGCAGCAGGCGGGCCTCCCCCGCCGCGAAGCCCGCCGCCCCCCACCGGCCCCCGTCGAGGGTCCGGAGGCAGCCGGCCAGCTCCCCGGCCCGGCACTGCCCGTCCGCCAGGGCGTAGCGCGCGGCGGCGGCGTAGGGCTCGGGCGGAGGGGGCGGGAGGCGGAGGACCTCCTCCCGCATCCGGCGGGCGTCCTCCCGCTTGCCCAGGCGCTGGGCGGCCTCCGCCCCCCAGAAGAGCGCGGCCGCCCGCAGGGGCGGCTCCTTGGCCTTGCGCGCGGCCTCCTCGAAGAAGGCGAGGGCCTCGACGGGCAGGTCCTTCTTCCAGTAGGCCAGGCCCGTCTCGAAGATCTTCTCCTCCGGCCCGAACAGGCGCGAGAAGCGCCCCCACGCCTTCAGCAGATCGGGGTCGGCCTCGCGCTCGGGGGGGAGGGGGCGCGCGGGGGCCGCGAGCGCGGGGACCTCCCCGTCGAGGAGGATGTCGGGCAGGCGCACCCCGAGCCGCTCCGGCGGGGCGGGCCGCACCCGCCGGGCGATCAGGCGCTCGAGGTCCGGCGACTCGATCACCACCTCGGGCAGGGAGAGGGAGAGCCTCCCCTCGGCCGGGGGGGCCAGCGGCGCCGGAGGCCCAGAAGGGAGAGCGGGCGCGGCGGCCCCGGCAAGCGGGGAGGCGGCCGCGCCCAGCATCAGCGCGAGCGCCGCCCCCCGCCCGAGCCCACGCGTCCTCACCCTCGCGTCCATCCACGGCCCCTCACCGGAAGAGCGGCGCCTGGCGCTTCATCCGCTCCTCGCGCTCGCGCACCTGGCGGAGATATTCCTCGATCCGCGCCGCCCGCGCGAGGGCCTGGTGGCGCTCCCCCTCGGCCTCCGGGGCGGCCCCCCCCTCGGCGAGGCGGCGGTAGAGGGCGGCCGCCCGGCTCCACTCCCCCTTCGCCTCGAGGATCGAGGCCGCGCGCCAGGCCGCCCCCCGCGGGGCAGGGGCGTCGAGGGCGCCCGGCCCGATCAGTTCCTCGTAGGCCGCGAGGGCGTCGTCGGGCTTGCCCTGGGACTCCAGGTCCCGGGCCAGCTCGTAGCGGGCGGAGGCGGGGGCCTCCCCCCCGGCGCCCTGGGCCGCCCGGGCGAAGGCCCGCACCGCCTCCTCGCGGTTGCCCTCGCCGCTCCGCAGATAGCCCAGGCGGAGGTTGGCCAGGGGCGCCCGGGCCTCGGCCGGAAAGCGCTCCGCGAAGCGCGCGTAGGCCTCGGCCGCGCGCGTCTTCTCCCCCGCGCGCTCGAGGGCGTTCGCCAGCTCGAAGGCCGCGTCCGCCGCCCCGGGCTCCAGGCGGACGATCTCCTCGAGGGCGGGCACCGCCTCGGCGTGCCTGCCCTCCTTGAGGAGGCAGGAGGCGAGGACGCGCCGGAGGGGGACGCGGTCGCGCTCGGCCTCCCCGCTGTTGAGCGCCTGGTGGGCGGCGCGGGAGGCGCCGGCGCAGTTCCCCTCCCGCCACCGCACCCGCGCCTGGAGGGAGAGCGCCTCGGCGGACTCCAGGGGGGCGATCTCGCGCAGCCCCTCGAGGGCCTCGGCGGCCTCCTTCCACGCCTCGCGCTGGACGGCGTCGCGGGCGAGGAAGAGCCAGGTCCCGCGCCGCCGCTCCAGGTCCCCCTTGGGGTTCTGGGCGAAGGCCACGAGCATGGCGCGCGCCCCCTGCCCGTCCCCCATCCCGCGCAGCAGGCGCGCGGCGGTGAGCTGGGCCTCGGCCGCGAGGTCGGCGGGCAGGAGGGGGAGGGCCTCCCTGAGGCGGCTCACGGCGAGGGCGCCGTCCCCCTTGGCCTCGGCCACGGCGGCGAGGCGCACCCGCGCGCGGGCGGCCAGCTCGGGCCGGCGCGCCCCCAGGAGCACCTGCTCGAAGTAGACCTCGGCGTCTCCCCACTGCTTCGCCTCGAAGGCGCACTCCGCCCGCAGGGAGGCCACCTCGGCCCGGGCCTCGTCGGGCACCGCCTCGCGCGGGAGCAGCTTGAGCAGGCGCAGGGCCCCGGGGCAGTCCCCCTCCCCGAAGTGCAGGACCGCGCCCCGCAGGGCGGCCTGCTGGAGGGCGTCGGCCACCTGCGGCTTCTCCCCCTTGAAGGCGAGGGCGGCCTCCGCCGCCCGGGCGTAGCGGGCCATGGCCTCCTTGCCCTGGCCCCGGCGCTCCAGGAGCGCGCCCTGGCGCAGGGCGGCCCAGACGCCCTCCCCGGCGGCGGGCGCGGCCTTGGCGGCGGCCTCCCACTGGGCGAGGGCCTCGGCGTCCATGCCCGCCCTCTCCAGGCAGCCGCCCAGCCGCAGGCGCTCGCCGGGGGAGAGGGCGGCGCCCCCGGCGAGCGCGCCCAGGATGAAGCGCAGGGCCTCCCTCCCCTCCTCGCCTCCGCAGCGATCGGCCCGCTCCAGGCTCACGACGTAGCGGGCGAGGCCCTCCTCCGCCGAGGCGGCGGCCAGGCGGCGGTAGG
>JBBTDR010000149.1:0-4214 GCA_038042665.1 Nitrospinota bacterium | reverse complement strand
CGTGACGGTGGGGACGCCCTGCGCCGCCGCGACGTGCCCCAATCCCGTGTCCCCCGCGAGGAACGCGCCGAGCTTGGCGATCACGGCGGCCACGGCGTCCAGGGGCGCGCCCGCGACCGGGCGGACGCGCTCATCCATCTTATCGAAAAGGGGAACCAGCTCCCGATCCAACGGGCCAAGGAAGAGCATCACGCCGGATTCCGGGAACTCCTCCAGGAACGAGCGGATCACGTTCCGGAGGATTTCCGGAGGAATGCGCTTCTCCTTGTCCTCCGCCCCGGAACCGGGGTGGACGCCCAGCACCTTGCGGCCCTCCCAGCCGGTCTCCCTCCATATCTCCTGGGCCCGGAGGCGGGAGCCTTCGCCGAGGGAAAAATACGCCGGCCCGGGAGTCAAATCTGGAAACAGGGTCTTCGCGATATCGACGTTCGACGCGACGCGGTGGGAATCCGGCCGGACGGGCCGCCAGTGGGTGTACCACAGCCTCGAGTATCCCGGCCCGTCCCCCGCGACCGCTCCCACGCGGGAGAACAGCCGGAGCATCGCGGCGATCTTCCAGGAGAGGCGCGTACACACTATTGCGGCGTCGAACCTTTCCCGGCGGAACCCGATAAACACCTTCGCCAGCTCGGGAAATCTCAGCTTCCCCGGCGCCACGACCCGCACATCATCGACAAGGCCCCCCTCCAAAATACCCGCCGTCGCCTGGGAGCCCGCGACGACCGTGACCTTCGCCTCCGGCCGGCTTTTCCTGAGCCCGGTCAGCATCGGGGTGGCCATGATCATGTCCCCGATCCCCCAGGTCTGAAACACGAGGATTCTTTCCATGGGCCCACGCCGTGCCGGCATCATGGCTGGCAAAAGGCTTCATCGCGGCGAAGGAAGGGATTCCGCCATCGCCGGGGCGGTTCAGGACAAGTCCTGCAACACGCGGCGCATGCGGTCCACATGGGTGTAGCCCGACCGCAGGCACCGCTCGTGGCCGGCGCGGGCGATCGCCTCGCGCTCTTCCTCATGGGCGAGGTAATGCTTGGCCTTCTCCACCATCTCTCCGGGCGGCCCGAAGAACTCGGCCTCCTCGCCTTCCGTGTAATAGGACCGGTGCTGCTCCGTCCTTTCCGCCAGCAGAAATGAGCCTATGGCGGGAATCTCGAAGGTCCGGGAAGCCGAATATTTGTTGGGGAAATCATCGCACTGCTTGTTCAAGAAACAGAGACAGATTTTCGCTGATGCCAGCAGCTTGACGTACTCTTCTCCATAAACGGGCCGGATGGCCCGGCGGTCCGGGAGGCTCCGGGCCCTCCGCCAGCCGGGCCCCCAGACCTTGGCGTCCACCCCATGCTCCCGGAGCGTCCGGATCATGGCCTCGGTCGCCGGCTCCCAGTGGCCGACGAAGACGGCGTCCGCCTGGCAGCGCGTCTTCTCCTCGGGGGTCAGCACTGGAGGGCGGTGGAGGTCCGGGTCGTAGCCGAACTCCGTGAAGAGGATCTTCCTGGCGCCGCGCTCCTCCAGGAAGGTTCGGCTCGGCGGGAAGGTGAGGACATGGGCGTCGTAGAGATGGACGGCTTTCAGGAAGTGGCGGTACCAGTACCGCCGGATTCCGAAGTACTCCGAGGTGTAGTGGACCATCCTGGCCTTCGATTCGCGGAGGGCGGCGACGGTCCCGGGCCAGAGGTAAGCCCCGTTGTCCACGTAGATCATCTCCGGCCCCGAGTCCCCGGCCAGCTTCAGGATGGCCCGGTTGTAGGCCCGGACCCCCGGGCCGACGAGGCTGTGGATCTGGGCTTTCCGGAATAGCTTCGGGACGCCGTTCAGGTACGGAAGGACGTCGAGGCCGATGACCTCGTGCCCCAGCGCGATCAGCGCCTTCCGCCGGGCCTCCGTCAGGCTGCCCACCGCAAACGGCCCCGTGTAGAGGATTCTCATTTCCGGGCGGCCTCAGCCGGCCCCCTGCTTCTTGAGGCGGATGATCGCCTTGGCCGCCCAGCGGTCGGGCAGGAACGGCCCCGCCAGGTCGTCCAGCACGGTCTCCAAGACCGCGCTCGCCCGGCTCGCCGCGCTCCGGTACCGCCTCGCCAGCCGGCCGACCAGCCTGGGCGCCCCCTTCACCGCCGGGTGGTCCAGGGCGCCCCAGACGGAGGAGTCCTGAAGCCAGGTCTTGCAGAAGAGGCGGGCGCCGAGGACCTCAAAGCCGGCCTCCCTGAAAAGGCCGTTCCACCGGCCCAGCGGCCGGACCCCGAGGTGCCCCTTGGACGCCACGAAGATCTCCCGGTGCCAGGGCTGCTTCTTCGCCCACCTCCAGAACGGGCCGTCGGTGCCGAGGTCGAACAGATGGACCATCACCCCGCCGGGCTTCAGGGCCCGGGCCATCTCGGCGAGGCACCTCCCGGCGGACTCATCCCCCAAATGCTCCAGCAGGCAGCTCGAGACCAGCCCCGCCGCGCAGGACTCCGCGAGGGGCAGGGCGTCCGCCGCCGCCCGGACCACGGAGGGATAGACCTCGGCGGCCCGGCGGGTGGAGGCCCGCGAGACGTCCACCCCCATCACCTCGTAGCGCGAGGCCAGGTAGCGCGATCCGCCGCCGCACCCCACCTCGACCAGCTTCGCCCCGGGAGGAACCGCCCGTGAGACGTCGTGGAGATAGTGGTGGCGGGCGAAGTAGAGGCCCAGCCTCTCCACCCAGCCCTCCCCGAAGCCGCGCCCCGGCTCCGTGAACCCGTGCGCCTCGTAGAATTCATCCGTCCCGGCGAACTGGATGACCCCGTCCTCGACGGGATAGGAGGCTCCGCATCCGCCGCACGCCAAGGCGCCGCCCGCGCGGGACGCCCCGGACGCATCCAAGCGATCTTCCAGCCGCGCCCGGCAGGCCGGGCAGGCCAGGTCCTTCCGCCAGCCCGGGGATATATGAGCTTGTTCCTTCATCTTCTTTTGTGTCTCTCGGGAACTTGGGTTCACAGAAGGCTCGTAATTCGCCGTTTCATGCCAAGTGGAAAAACGGTGGGCGTTATGCGCGGCCAAGCCACTCTCCGAAGGCTGGAATTCCGATGTCCAGGAAAGAAACCATCTCTCAACAAAACGAGACACCGAGATCAAATCTGTCCGGCCGCCCCGGCTGAACGGAGGTCAAGGCAGATAACGCCTGACCGCGGCCTTTTCGCCGTAGACAACCGCCTTGGGGGGAACATCGCTGACAATCACGGCCCCCATCCCGATCATGGCCTCCTCCCCAACGGTCACGCCGCACCGGATGCACGCTCCCGCCCCGATGGAGGCCCGCCGCTTGATGAGGGTGGGGACCGGATCGTATTCCTGGGTCAGACGCCCGTCCGGGCCGGTGGCGCGCGGAAAAACGTCATTCGTGAACACGGCGCCCGGGCCGATGAAAACGCCGTCCTCGACCGTCACCCCCTCCGGGATGAACACGAACGGCTCAATCTTGACGTTGCTCCCGATTTTCACGCCCTTCCGGATTTCGACGAACGCGCCGATCCGGGTATTCTCCCCGATCTGCGCGCCGTAAATATTGACGTTCGACCAAAGCGAGACCCCCCGGCCCAGGATCGAGCCCGTGACGATGATGTTGTATTCAGGGATGACGACGTCCGCGGGGCCATCGGCCGGCACCTGACGCTCGGCGCTGCGGACAGAAATGGAAACCAGCTTGCCCATCCAACGGCTCCTAAGAATCAGGGGCTTCTGGCGTCCTGCCTGGTAAGTTCGTTGAACACATCGTCGTGTGGCCGGTGTCATTCTGAGGGAGCCCGCCCAGGCGACCGCCGCCTGGGGACCCGCAGAGAGGGCGGCCGAAGAATCTCGGTGTGGCCTTTTCCATCGGAGAAAACAAACCGAGATGCTTTCGCGGAGCCCGCCCTGAAAGTAGGGGCGGTTCGCGAACCGCCCCTACAGCATGACAGCCAGAGGCCGTCCAGCTTCTTCTGCGAATTGCCAGAGAGAGCACTCGCCGCCGATTCGCCCGTAACGCTTGGCCTCACGCCCTACCCGCCGGCCGGATCACCCCCATCCGCTTCATCTGGGCCTCGGCCTCGCCGAAGTAGTCCCGCACGTCACCCTGCCGGCCGATCCACTCCACGTACCGCCGGAGGGTCTCCTTGAGGGGGGTCTTGGGCTTCCAGCCCAGGGCCTGGAGCTTGGAGGAATCGCAGCGGAAGTGCCGGATGTCCCCCAGGCGGTAGGCGCGCGCCAGGACGGGCTCC
>JBBTDR010000148.1:0-2136 GCA_038042665.1 Nitrospinota bacterium | reverse complement strand
CCCATTCCGCCTTCCTCGGCTCTCTGGATCTTCGCCATGGACTCCCGGGGGGCGCCGGTCACCGTGTGGACGTCGGCGAGAAAGCCCTTGCCGATGAGCTGGCCGAAGACCTCCTTCCGCACCAGGGAGTCCGTGGACTGGGTGGGGCGGAGCCACCCGCGGGTGACCGACTGGTGGCTGCCGTGCCGGAACATGGACTGGTAGTTCGTGGCGGGGTTCTTGGCCAAGCCGTCGGGCCGCGTCTTCTGGCCCTTCACCGAGCCGTGGCTCGCCCCGTACATGTTGAACCACATCCGCATGACGCCGCGCGGGGTGCCGGGGTAATACCGGACGCGGCACATCAGGCGCGCGACCTCGTACAGGGGATCTCCCGGCTTCCACCCCCGGTAGGGGCGATCCTCGCCCCAGCCGTCCACCCAGATGTAGTCGCCGTCCTCCACGCCCAGCGCCTTCCCGTCGCCTGGGTTGATGTCCGCGTAGCCTTCGGCGAGGAAGGGCATCCGCTTGTCGCGCCGGTAGACGTCGCTGAAGGGGCCGAACGAGAGGGCCAGGAAGTCCGTATCCACGCCCGTGGTGTGCGCGCCGTGGCGGTACTTGGGGGTGTGGAAGATGTAGGGGTAGCCCGCCTTGACCAGCGGGCTCGGCTGATTTTTCAGGTCGGCCCACGGCATGACCAGGGTGAGGACCTGGCGCACGTCGGACTTGGCGTAATCGGCCGGCGTGATGCCGAATTGATCCGGCGGGATGGGCCGGACGGCCGGGTGCGGCTTCGCCACGATGACGCTCGGCTGGTAGAAAGTCGCCTCGACCGGCTCTTTGTAGACCAGGAGGTTCTCCCCCAGGGCGATGAACTCATCCTCATCCCGGTAGAACTCCAGGCGGCCGGTCTTGGTGTACCAGGGGCGCGACTCCTGCGTCTGCTCCCAGCCGGTCTGGCGCGGCGTCGTCCGCGTCATCATGAGGGCGGGGACGCCATCCTTCGCCAGCGCCTCCAGATCCTCGAAACGGTACCCCTTGGTGGCGTTGGAGGCGTTCAGGATGCGGTTCAGGTACACCTCCACCCGCCCCTCGTGGACGAACTTCCAGTAGTCCAGGAACCGGCGGTCGCCGGTGATCCGGGCGAGGACCCCCGAGATCCCCTCGGGCACCTCGATGTCCGACCGCGTGTCGAACATGCGGGGGTGGGGCGTCCTCGGGTAGACCGTGAGGAAGGGGTTCGTGACCGAGCAGCACATGTCGGGGAACTTGAATTCGTTCCAGGCGTCGGCCGGGAAGACGATGTCGGAGTACTCGCAGGTCATCGTCCACCACCACTCGCTGGTGGCCCAGAGCTCCATCTTCGGCAGGGTGTTCGCGATCACGTCGTAGACCCCCTTCGCGTTGCCGAGGAGGGAGTTGCTGTTCGTCACCAGGACCGCCTTGGTGGGAGTGGGCATGTGGGTCTTGCCGGTGAACATTTTGTTCCCCACCCGGAGCGGGCGGTCGCCCGAGTTCATGTAGTGGGCCGACTCCCCCTTCCAGTACAGCCGCGGCCGGGCCGGCCGGGCGGGGTTGAGCTCGATGTCGAAGGGATTCTCGGCGATGTACTGCGGAAGCCCGCTGAAGAGGGCCGCCCGGTAGTTCCCGGCGAAGCTCCCGACGTTGCCCCCCTTCTGCCCGATGTTGGCGGTGAGCGCCGCCACCAGGAAGATGGCGCGGTCCTTGAGGTCCGCGTTGAAGAACTGGTTCGGCCCCATGCCCACGGGGAGGAGCGTGCGCGTCTTGTTCCGGGCGATGTCGCGCGCCAGGCTCACGATGGATTCCTGGGGCGCCCAGGTGATCTCGGCCACCTGGTCCGGGGTGAAGTTCTCATCCAGATAGCGGCGCATCAGGGCGAAGATCGGGGCGGCCTTCACTTCCTTCCCGTCCGCCAATCTCACGGTGAACTCCCCGTCGAGCGCGGGATCGAGCCGGAGACGATCCCAGTGCCGCCCCACCTGGTCGCGCGTCACGGCCCTGGCTCCGCGCGCCTGGCGATCCCAGACCACGAAGTCTCCCCACTCGTTCCGGAGAGCCTCGGAGAACATCTGCTTCTCTTGCATGGGGATGGGAGGCGGGGTCTGGCCCGGCTTCAGGACGGCGGTGAAGTTCGTGAGC
>JBBTDR010000147.1:0-2276 GCA_038042665.1 Nitrospinota bacterium | reverse complement strand
ATAAGGGCGGAGGAGGGGATGTTGAGGTGCAACCCGCTGATTTTTAAAGCGTTTACTGGCCAGTGGTAAGCCATGATGAACGGGGGCGCCGCTTTTTGCGTTTTCCGCGGGATCGGGTTATATAACAAGAGAGCTTCCACGGAAGTCCCCAGCGGCTGATGCTTTGCGGAGCGCCCCCCTTGCGGGCGGGCCGGGCCAGTTCTCCGGAGGCTGCGAGGCCAGGATGTTCCAAAAGTCATCCTTCCTGATGGCCCTCCTGCTCGGTTGCGCCCTCATCGTGTCCGGCTGCGCCGTCCTCTTCAATCCCAACCGCGAGAAGAACAACCTCCTCTTCACCGACAAAGACATCGACGACATCTTCAAGGCCTACCAGAAGGAAGCCAACAAGGAGAAGGAGCGCCGGAAGGTGGAGCTCAGCACCACCATCCGGAAGGTGGAGGTCGCCAAGAAAGAAGACGGGACCGACGGGTTCCTCGTCTCCGTCGCCCTCGACAACGCGCCCCTGAAGGAAGTGGTCGAGACCATCCTGACCAAGACGGAAACCCCGTTCTTCCTCCAGGACGTCAAGCTGGCCGGCTCCGTCTCCGGCCGCTTCGAGAAGATCCCCTTCGTCCGGGCGCTGAACATCATCCTCAACTCCGAGGGCTATTCCGCAACCATGTCGGAGGAGGGGATCATCTTCATCCGGGTGGGCCTGGAGGAGCCTTCCAAGCCCTCCGAGCCCGCCGCGCCTGGGCCCCCTGCTCTTGGGCTCGGGCCGGTCCCTGTTCCTGGGCTCGGGCCGGTCCCTGTTCCTGGGCTCGGGCCGGTCCCTGTTCCTGAGCCCGAGCCGGTCCCTGCTCCTGAACCCGGGGCGGCCCTCGCTCCTGAACCCGGGGCGGCCCCCGCGCCTGAGCCCGGGCCGGCCCCCGCACCTGAACCCGGGGCGGCCCCCGCGCCTGAGCCCGGGCCGGCCGGCCCGCAGCCCCAGCCCGGCAGCAGCTCCCGCGAACTCCCCCCGGCGATGTTCCGCCGGACCACCCTCCCGGTGCGGGCCCCCGGCCTCCCCCCGATGCCCGGCCTGCCCGGCCTGCCTCCAGGGCCGGGGGAGCCCGGCGCTCCCCAGCCTCAGGCACCCGGCAAGAGGCAGCCTGAGATCTCGGCGATGTTCCGCGGGACCCCCCTCCTGGTGCAGGCCCCCGGCCTCCCCCCGATGCCCGGCCTGCCCCCGATGCCAGGCCTCCCCCCGATGCCCGGCATGCCCGGCCTGCCTCCGGGGCCGGGGGAGCCCGGCGCCCCCCAGCCTCCCCAGCCTCAGGCGCCCGTCAAGAAGCAGCCGGAGGTCTCGGTTGAGTACCCCCTCCAGCACCTGAGCACCGAAGCGGCGGAGAAGGTCCTGGCCAAGCTCTTCACCTCGGACGGCGGAGGAGCCAGCGCCCTGCCCGGCGCCTTCCCAGGCCTCGGCGGCCCCGTAGGCGGCGCAGAGAGCCCGGGCGAGCCCCTCCGCTACGGCATCGAGACCACCCGCAACACGGTCATGATCCGGGGGCCGCGGGATCAAGTCCTCAAGCTCAAGAAAGTCCTCCAGACCATGGACCGCGAGCCCCAGCACGTCCTCATCGAGGTGCTCTTCCTCGAGGTGACCGCCGACGCCCTGGAGAACCTCAACTTTGCCTTCAAGGACTACGCCGACAGGAAAATAAGCGCGCTCACCACCCAGATCGGCGTCGAGGGAGCGAGAGCCCTCCAGTACACCTTCGAGAGCCTTGCCCGCGGCGGATTCCTCAACCTGAAGTACACGGGCATCTTCGACATCCTCTACCAGAAGAAGCTGGCGCGGGTCATCGCGCGGCCCTACCTGGCTTCCCTGACGGGCAAGACCTCGACCCTCAAGATCACCGAGGACCGGAGCATCGTTGTGGTCCAGCAGACAGCCGGCGTGGCCGCGGCCTCCACCAAGGATATCTCCAGCGGCATCGAGCTCAAGATCACCCCCACCGTCCACCTCTCGGGCTCCATCAACATGCAGATTGAGGTCGAGGAGTCCGAGTTCATCCCCACCACGGGAAACGAGTCCGTCTCGAAGAACACCAACCGGGCCCAGAACATCATGCAAGTAGGGAGCGGCGAGGCCATCATCATCGGCGGCCTCATGCTGAACAAGCGGCAATGGACGAAGGGAGGCCTCCCCTGGCTGCGGGAGGTCCCCCTCCTCAACATCTTCACCGCGCGCCAGAGCCGGACCGAGGTGGACAAGGAGGTGCTGGTCCTGGTGACGCCTCACCTCTACTCGCCCG
>JBBTDR010000146.1:0-3015 GCA_038042665.1 Nitrospinota bacterium | reverse complement strand
CCGTGGGCGCGCTGGCCGGGTAGGCGGCGCGGAAGGGCATGGGCGCGATGGCGCTGCAAGCGGACGATACGAGGCGGATGCGGGTCCTCTCCGTCACGAGCGGCAAGGGCGGGGTGGGGAAGACCTGCGTCGCGGTGAACCTCGGCTACTGGCTCGCCAGGCTGGGCGCCCGGGTGCTGCTCCTGGATGCGGACCTGGGGCTCGCCAACGTGGACGTGGTGCTGGGCCTGCGGCCCACCCTCACCCTGGAGCACGTGCTCTCGGGCGAGAAGGGCTTGGGCGAGATCATGCTGACGGGGCCGGGCGGGATGAAGATTCTTCCCGCCGGATCGGGGGTGGGGCGGCTGGTGGACCTCGGGGACGAGGAGCGGCTCCAGATCTTTCAGGAGTTCGACGGCCTGGAGGAGCCCTTCGACTACCTGCTCGTGGACACCGGGGCCGGGATCAGCCGGAACGTCCTCTACTTCAACTCGGCCGTCCAGGACGTGGTCGTGGTGGCCACGTCCGAGCCCACCTCGCTCACCGACGCCTACGCGCTGATGAAGGTGCTGAGCGAGAAGGGCAGGGGCTACCGCTTCCGGGTGCTGGCCAACATGGTGGCCGACGAGCGGGAGGCCAAGGGCGTGTTCGCCCGCCTGAGCGCCGTGGCGGACAAGTTCCTCCACATCTCGCTGAGCTACCTGGGCCACGTCGTCCAGGACCCGAACATGCCCGCCGCGGTGCGGCGCCAGCAGGCGGTCTCGGTGCTCTACCCGAAGACCCCCGCCGCCCGGTGCATGCGGGCCCTGGCGGACCGGCTGCACGGCCTGCCGCCGGAGGAGTTCCCGGCGGGCCACATGCAGTTCTTCTGGCGCAAGCTCGCGGCGCAGAAGGCGTAGGGGGCGGGCCATGGGCCGGGAGCGGTGGCGCCGGGCGCTTCCCCGGATCGCGGTCGCCTTCGGGGTGATGGCCTTCTGCGTGGCGCTGGGGGCGGCTATGGTTTCGGGCGTGGAGGTGACCGAGGCCCTCTGGCGGGCGGCGGTGGGGGGGGCGATCTTCACCGTGCTCGGCGGCCTGCTGAGCTACCTGCTCCTGCTGTTCCTCGCGGAGTGATAGGGGGAAGCGTGATGGCCCCCGGCGAGCAGTTCGACCCGAGCGACCGCGAGGGCACCGTCCTCCGCTACGCCCCCCTCATCAAGTTCATCGCCAACCGGCTGGCCATCCGCCTGCCGCCCCACATCGACGTGAACGACCTCATCAGCGCGGGCGTGCTGGGCCTCATGGACGCCATCGACAAGTACGACCCCACGCGCGAGGCCCAGTTCAAGACCTACGCCGAGTTCCGCATCCGCGGCGCCATGCTCGACGAGCTGCGGGCCATGGACTGGATCCCCCGCTCGGTGCGCCAGAAGGCGAACCTCCTGGAGGGCGCCTTCTCCCGGATCGAGCAGGAGCTGGGCCGCGCCGCCTCGGACGAGGAGGTGGCCCGCGAGCTCGGGATGGACATGGAGGAGTTTCAGAAGTTCCTCGCCCAGTCGGCGGGCCTCGCCCTGCTGAGCCTGGACGATCTGGTGGACCCCACCCATCCCCAGGACAGCCGCTCGCTCCTCGACCACCTGGCCTCGCTCGACGAGGACGACCCCCAGGCCAAGCTCGCCTTCGAGGAGCTCAAGCGCATCCTCGGCCAGGCCATCGACGCCCTGCCCCAGCGCGAGCGGCTCGTGCTCTCGCTCTACTACCACGAAGAGCTCACCATGAAGGAGGTGGGCCATATCCTCGAGGTGACCGAATCCAGGGTCTCCCAGCTCCACTCCAAGGCCATCGCCCGCATCAAGGTGAAGCTCAAGCGGCTCGTGGGCGAGAAGCCCTAGCGATACCCCTTCCGGTGATCCGCCTGGCCGCGGCGGGGCGTTTCGGGAACGGCCCGGCGTGCCCCGTCACCCTCGGGAGGGGCGGCCCCCCCGCCCCAAGGGGCGGGCCGCTTGGGCGGTGGTGCCCGCCGCCGCCCAGACGTGGCCGCCCGGGTCAGGGCAGGCGCTACCACACCCCGTCAGCTGTCCACCTGTAGGGGCGACCGGTCGGCCGCCCCTGCGGACTTGTTCACCAGAGCACCCTCTCTGTGCGGACGAAAAAAAGGAGAACATATTTGGTGGTATGATTCATGAAAAGGGGCCTTTCCGCCGATAGGATCCTTGAGGGCGGGTTCCGGCCCGCCCGCGCTGGAGGGGTGAAAGCTGGAGGGGTGAAAGATGGCTGAATCCATCAGCTTCCCGATGGGCACGCCGCAGACCCAGACCGCCGAGCGGCTGGCGAACCAGCTCGCCCACCAGTCCGCCAATCTCTTGCACGCCCAGATGGCCGAGACCGAGCGCCAGCGCCGCGTGCAGGATGAGACCGTGACCCAGGCCAAGGAGACCGAGAACCCCCACGTGGACCAGGAGGGCCACTTCGGGGCGGAGTACCAAGGCCGCAAGCGCGAGAAAAAGGAGTCGGCTCCTCCCGGGGAGGAGCCGGCGCTGTCCCCGGCTTCCCAGCCCCGCGAAGAGGATTTTCAGGGCCGGTTCATCAACCTCGTCGTCTGATCCGGGACCCCTTCCCGCCATGCCGGACCTTCCTTTCCCGGTTCTGCCCCCGGGCGCCGCCGCTGTGCAGGGGGCGGCCCTCTCCGAGGAGTTGGTCCGCCTCATGCCGGGGGAGATTTTTCTCGCCGCCCTGGCGCAGGCGCCCGCGGGAGCTCCCCCTGGGAGCGCCCTGCTGCGCACGGAGGGGCAGGAGCTCCTGGTGCGCCTGGCGCTGGGAATCCCCCCCGGCGAGAACGTGCTGGCCGAGGTGCTCCCCCGCAAGGGGGAGGGGAACCTCCTCCTCCTCCGCCTCCTGGCGCGGGCGGGGGAGCCGGGCGGCAAGCTGGAGCTCCCCGCCCAGGGCCCGCTCCGGCTGGCGCCGGGGGAGGGGATTCCCACCCCTCTCCGGATGCTCCTGGCAAAGGGGCCCCTGGCGGGGGAGGTGCTCCCCTTCGAGAGCCGGGCGGCGGCGGGG
>JBBTDR010000145.1:0-1181 GCA_038042665.1 Nitrospinota bacterium | reverse complement strand
TGACAGGAGGCGGAAATGGCCAAGAGCGGACGCGACCTTCTCGCCGAGGCGCGGAGCGCCGTGCCCGAGATCACGGCCGACGAGGTGAAGGCCCTCAAGGAGGGCGGGCAGCCCCTCCACCTCATCGACGTGCGCGAGCCGGACGAGTTCCGGGCGGGCTACATCCCCGGCGCGGCCCACGTGAGCCGGGGCTTCCTCGAGCTCAAGATCGAGCAGGTGGTGCCCGACCGCCAGGCGCCCATCGTGGCCTACTGCGCGGGGGGCGTGCGCTCCCTCTTCGCGGGCCAGGTGCTCAAGGAGATGGGCTACGCGAACGTGCGCTCGATGGCGGGCGGCTACGGCAAGTGGAAGGACCTGGGCTTCCCCGTCCAGGTGGACAAGCAGCTGTCGTCCGAGCAGCTCAACCGCTACAGCCGGCACTTCCTCCTCGCCCAGATCGGCGAGAAGGGCCAGGCCAAGCTCCTGGACGCGAAGGTCATCCTCATCGGCGCGGGCGGCCTGGGCAGCCCCACCGGCCTCTACCTCGCGGCCATGGGGGTGGGCACCCTCGGCGTCGTGGACCTCGACGTGGTGGACATGAGCAACCTCCAGCGCCAGATCCTCCACTCGAACGACCGCGTGGGCACCTCCAAGGTGGAGAGCGCCCGGCGGACCCTCACCGCCCTGAACCCGGACGTGAAGGTCATCCCCCACGAGACGCGCCTCACCCGCGAGAACGCCCTCGAGATCCTCCAGGGCTACGACGTCATCGTGAACGGGGCCGACAACTTCCCCACCCGCTACCTCGTGAACGACGCCGCCGTCTTCCTCGGCAAGCCCATCGTGGACGCCTCGATCTTCAAGTTCGAGGGCCAAGCCACCGTCTACCACCCCGCCGCGGGCGGCCCCTGCTACCGCTGCCTCTACCCCGAGCCCCCGCCCCCGGGCATGGTCCCCAGCTGCCAGGACGCGGGCGTGCTGGGCTCGCTGTGCGGCACCATGGGGAGCATCCAGGCCACCGAGGCCGCCAAGCTCATCGTCGGCTTCGGCGAGCCCCTCGTCGGAAAGCTCCTCATGTACGACGCCCTCAAGAGCCAGTTCCGCACCCTCAAGGTGCGGCGCGACCCCGCCTGCCCCGTCTGCGGGGACAGCCCCACCATCACCGAGCTCATCGACTACGAGTTCTTCTGCGGCCTGCGCGA
>JBBTDR010000144.1:0-9983 GCA_038042665.1 Nitrospinota bacterium | reverse complement strand
CCACGGGGAGGTCGCCGTGCCGCAAGGCGGAGAAGTGGAGGAGGACGGCGATGGAGTTGACGCCCCCCGCCACGCCGTACATGCCCCAGGCGGCCCGCGTCCCCAGGGCGGGCCGCTGCTCCTTGGCGAGCGCCCGCCCGAAGAGCCAGAGGAAGGCCGCCCCCGCCGCGCTCATCACCGTGAGCCCCAGGAGGGGCGAGGGCACCAGCGCCAGCCCCAGCTTCCGCAGCAAGTGGGAGAGCGAGAAGGCCGCCACCGAGGCGAAGGGGAGCCACAGGTCGCGGCGGTTCCAGGACTTGTCCTCCCCCCGCTTGGAGGTGATGGCCATGCAGCCCGCCACGATGAGGACCGTCCCCGCCAGCACGACGGGCCCCGGCCGCTCCCCGAGGAAGGCGGTCCCCATCACCGCCGCCGCGAGGGGCATGGTCGAGATGAGAGGCGCCGCGCGCGGCACCCCCAGCCGGTGGATGGAGAGGAAGAGGAGCACGCGCGCGATCGAGGGCCCCGCCGCGCCCGAGGCGGCGAAGACGGCCCAGGCCCGCCAGTCCCACCAGCCCGGCTGCCAGAGATAGAAGGTGGCGGCGGCCATGACGGGCAGGCACG
Organism: Nitrospinota bacterium; assembly: GCA_038042665.1. GTDB lineage: Bacteria > UBA8248 > UBA8248 > UBA8248 > UBA8248 > 2-12-FULL-69-37. Next base: position 9,380 of record JBBTDR010000144.1, on the reverse strand, counting down.
CGAGGAGCCCGATGAGCACCCCGGTGGCGGCGTTGGCGTAGCCCTCGGCCCGGCGCACCACGAGGTTCAGGAAGGTCACCGCGACGGCGTTGGCGAGGGAGAAGGCGACGGCGAGCGCGGTGTCAGGCATGAAGCGGGCGGCTCCTCCCCCCTTGGGCCCGGGACGGGCGGCGCGCGGCCCAGGGGGGGGAACCTAGCAGATACCGCCCCCCGGCGCGAGGGCGGCGGGGGCCCGCTGCCGCGCCGCCCGGCAAAGAAAAAAGGGCGGGCCGAAGCCCGCCCCTTGGTGAGAGCCGTCTCCTGAAGCGGCCCCCGGGCCGCCGCGAACGCTAACGCTAGGAAGCTGAGCCTTTGGGCGTCTCCGCGAGGATGTCGGTGCAGGCCCTCGTGACGTCATAATCCGCCGCGCCCTTCTTCTGGCCCGGCATGACCGCCCATTTCTCCGCGAGCTTGGTCCGCGCCTGGTAATCCAGCTTGGCCGCCTCCGGCACCTCCCGCAAGGCCCGGGCCGCGCAGATCGACGCCTCCGCTTTCACGAGAGAGGCGCGAACCTGCCCCTCCATCGCGGAGGAGGTGACCATCCACCCCAGCCAGAGCATGAGGATCGGCCCCGCGATCACCCCCGCCACCAAGCCCTTCAGGAAGGGCTTCCACGCATTCCACTGATCCTGCACGCTCTTCATGATGCTCACATGAACTCCCCTCATTGCGAGACCACCGGCGGCATATCGAAACCCATTCATATTCCTATGCCCCGCTGCATAATGTCGGAAATAACCCGGGAAAGCAAACGGGGAATTTCAGAAGAGGGGTTAATCCCGCGCAGGCGGGGCGAATCTCCCCTTCGGAGGCCCTTGGGGACGCTCAATCGATCATGCGTCTGAAAGCAAGGGTGCCATTCCGAGCCCTTCGCTTGTCATTCTGAGCGCCTTTGCCTGTCATTCTGAGCGCTGAAGGCGCGAAGAATCTGCTTCTAGAAGCAGATTCCTCGCGCCTCCGGACTTCGGCGAGCTCAGTCGAGCCGCGCTCGGAATGACATCTGTCATCCACCGTATTTGGCCTGCTCCCTCACCCCGCCGTCTCGCTCTTCGCGTACCGCGCGAACTCCATGGTGAAGGTGGCCCGGCCCTGGGTGGCGGAGCGCAGCGCCGTGGAGTAGCCGAACATCCGGGCGAGGGGGACGCTCGCGCGGACGATCTGGAAAGGGGCGGTCCCCCCGCGCTCCTCGATTCGCTCGATGCGCCCGCCCCTCGCGTTGAGGTCCCCGATGACGGCCCCGGTGAACTCCTCGGGGGTGACGGCCTCGACCGCCATCACGGGCTCGAGGAGCACCCCCCCGGCCTTGCGGCAGGCCTCGATGAAGGCGTGGGAGGCGGCGAGGGAGAAGGCGGCCTCGGTGGCCCGGGCGGGGTCGTGGTGGGCGTCCGTGAGCTCGGCGTGCACGCCGGTCATCTCGTAGCCAGCCATGGGCCCGCCCCCCGCCGAGGCCTGGAGGGACTCCAGCGCCGCCTGGAGGAGTTTCCTGGGCAGGGTGCCCCCCTCCTCCAGGGCCCGCACCCGGCTGCCGCAGGAGAAGCCCTTGCCCGGCGCGGGGGCCACGCGCACCTTGACGCGCGCGTACTGGGCCTTGCCCGCCATCTCGCGGTCGTAGATGGCCTCGGCCTCCTCGGGCCGCAGGATGGTCTCGCGGTAGACCACCCGGGGCTTGCCGGTGCGCACCTCCACCCCGAACTCCTCCCCGATGCGCCGGGTGAGCACGTCCAGGTGCAGCTCCCCCATCCCGCTCATCAGCACCTGGCCGGTGTCCGGGTCCTTGCGCGCGCGGAAGGTGGGGTCCTCGGCCTCGAGCTTCCGGAGGGCCTCCTCCAGCTTCCTGGCCCCGGCCGAGTCCCGCGCCTCGACGGCGATGGAGATGACGGGGTGGGGGGCGTGGATGGGCTCGAAGGCGATGGGGTGGCTCTCGTCGCAGAGGGTGTCCCCGGTGGCGGCGTACTTGAAGCCCGCGGCGGCGGCGATGTCGCCCGGGCCGATTTCGTCGATGCGCTCGCGCTTGTGGGAGTACATGCGGAAGAGGCGGGCGGCGCGCTCGGCCGTCTTGCGGGCGGTGTTGTAGGCCGGGCCGCCCGCCTCCAGGCGGCCGCTGTAGACGCGCAGGTAGGTGAGGCGGCGGCCCTCGTCGAGCTGGACCTTGAAGGCGAGGGCGGAGAAGGGGGCGTCCTCGGCGGGGGGCCTCTCCTCGGCTTCCGGGGCCCCGCCCTCCCCTTCCTCCCCCTCCTTGGGCGGGCGGCGGCCCTGGGCGGGGGGGACATCCAGCGGCGAGGGGAGGAAGTCCACCACGGCGTCGAGGAGGGGCTGCACCCCCCGGTTGCGGAGGGAGGAGCCGCAAAAGACGGGGACGAGCTGGTAGGCCAGGACGCCCCGCCGCAGCGCCCGCTTGAGGGCCTGCGTTTCGATGGGCTTGCCCTCGAGGAAGGCGGCCATGAGGCCCTCGTCGCAGTCGGCGGCGGCCTCGGCGGCGGCCTCGCGCAGCTCCCGGGCGCGCCCGGCCAGCTCCCCCTCGGCGGGGCGGCGGTGGAGGGTGCGCCCCGCGTCGGCGTCGTCCCACTCCAGGTACTCCCCGGTGAGCACGTCCACCTGGCCCCGGTAGCGCTCGCTCTCCCCGTCGGGGAGCTGGAGGAGGACGGTCCGGGCCCCCAGCTTCTCGCGCATCATGGCCACGGCGCGGCCGAAGTCGGCCCCGGTGCGGTCGAGCTTGTTGATGTAGGCGATGCGGGGGACGCGGAAGCGGTCGGCCTGGCGCCAGACGGTCTCGCTCTGGGGCTCGACGCCCTCGACGGCGCTGAAGATGGCGACCGCCCCGTCCAGCACCCGGAGGCTGCGCTCGACCTCGATGGTGAAGTCCACGTGGCCCGGGGTGTCGATGAGGGTGATCTCGTGGTCCCGCCAGGGGCAGGTGATGGCGGCGGCGGTGATGGAGATGCCGCGCTCGCGCTCCTGGGCCATCCAGTCGGTGGTGGCCGAGCCCTCGTCCACCTCGCCGAGGCGGTGGATGGCCCCCGAGTAGAAGAGGATGCGCTCGGTGGTGGTGGTCTTCCCGGCGTCGATGTGGGAGATGATGCCGATGTTGCGCCGGTGGGCCAGGCTGGGCCGGGCCATGTCCGCCTCCCCTCTTCTGGCGCAGGGCGTCCGCGCGAAAGGACGGCGGATAGATTACCCCGGCTGCAAGATGGGGGGAAGGGAGAAGGGAACCGCCCGGGCGGTGGCCTCAGGCGGCGCTCAGCCCAGGAGCGCCTTCATTCCCTGCAGCAGGACCTTGGCCGACACGAGGACCAGCAGCCCCGCCAGGACGCGCGTCAGGGCGGCAGGCCGGAGGCGGCCCGAGGCCACCGCTCCGCATTGGGCGCCGCCCACCACCCCCAGGGCGAGGGGGGCGATCAGATCATGGTTCAGGTTCCCCTGGAGGAAGTGGACCAGCACCGCCGCCGAGGAGGTGATGAGCAGCAGGCCTTGCGAGGTGGCCGTCGCGATGTGAGGCGGGATGCGGAGGAATCGGATCATCAGCGGCACGTAGATGGAGCCCCCGCCGATCCCCAGGAAACCGGCCAGAGAAGCCACCCCCGCGCACATCCAGATGCCCGCCCTGTAGCGGAACTGGTATTCGAACACGCGCCCGGCCCGGTCCACGATCCGGCGCGGCAGGAACGAAGCTTCATCCCCGCCGAGGCGGCGGGAGGCCGCGCGGGCGGAGGGCTGGAGGATCGCGGCGGAGAGGACCAGGAGGACCACCCCCAGGAGGAGGTCGAAGGCTCCGCGCGGGACATACGAGGTCCCGAGCGAGCCGAGGACGATCCCCGGCAACGCGGCGGTTCCGTACGCGGCGGCGGTCTTGTGGTCGATCTGTCCCAGCCGGTGATAGGCGAGAGAGCCGGAGAGGGTGTTCAGGGCGACGACGAACAGGGAAGCGGCCGCGATGGCTCCGGCCGGACGGTCCGGGAAAAAGAGGAGAAGGAGGGGGGTGAGAATCACCCCGCCTCCCACCCCGGCCAGCGTCGCCAGGAACCCGACGCCGAGCCCCAGCGCCGTCAATTCGAAGGAAAAGAGCATCACGCGCTTTCCGGACGCGGGCCGGCCCCGGCCCGTCCGTTTCGAAGATTCCGATCAGAGGGAGATCGTGCCGCCTCCCACGGTGTCGTTCGTGTCCGGGTCGATGAGGATGAAGGCCCCCGTCGCGCGGTTCTCCGCGTAGAGGTCGTGGGCGACGGGGCTCTGGACGCGCAGGGCCACGCGGGCAATGTCGTTCAAGCCGATGGCGCCGCCCGCCTCCTCGGCCAGGCTGTCCACGTCGATCCGCGCGTGCACCGCCAGGACCTTCGCGCGCTCGACGCGGGCACCAATCTTAAGGAGGTAGGCCCGGCGGGGGTCGAGAGGCTTCTCGGCCATCCAGAACACGAGGGCGTTCAGCTCGTCCGACACCCGGGGAGGCTCCTCGGCCGACGCGATGAGGCTGCCGCGGGCCACGTCGATCTCGTCCTCCAGCGCGATCATGACGCTCTGGGGGACGGCGGCTTCTTCCAAGGGGCCCCCGGAGGCGCGCACCTCGCGCACCCGGCTGCGCAGGCCGCCGGGGTGGACGACCACCTCGTCCCCGGGGCGGGCAGCCCCGCTCTTGAGCTGACCCAGGTAGAGGCGGAAGGGGACGCCCGCCCCCGGACGGACGACCCCCTGCACCGGGAAGCGCAGTGGGCCGATCTCTCGCCCCGCCTCGAGGGGAGCGGACTCGAGGACCTCGAGCAAGGGCGGCCCGGCGTGCCAGGGCATGTGGATGCTGGGGTGCACCACGTTGTCCCCGCTCTTGGCCGAGACGGGGACGGCGCGGACCTCCTCCAGCCCGATCCGCCGGGCGAAGGCCTCCAGCTCGGCGCGGAGGGCGGTGAAAACCTCCTGCGCGTAGTCCACGAGGTCCATCTTGTTCACCGCGACGATCACCCGGCCCACGCCGAAGAGCCTGAGCAGGTAGAGATGGCGCCGCGACTGCCGGGTCATCCCCTTCTGGGCGTCCACGACGACGACGCCGAGGTCCGCCGTGCTCGCGCCCGTGGCCATGTTGCGGGTGTACTGCTCGTGGCCCGGCACGTCGGCGAGGATGAACTTGCGCCGCGGGGTGGCGAAGTAGCGGTAGGCCACGTCGATGGTGATGCCCTGCTCGCGCTCGTCGATGAGGCCGTCGGTCAGGAGGGAGAGGTCGAGCTCCTCCTCCCCCCGGCGCCGGCTCGCGCGGGCCACGGCGTCGATCTGGTCCTGGAGCAGGGACTCGCTGTCGTAGAGCAGCCGGCCGATGAGGGTGCTCTTGCCGTCGTCCACGCTGCCCACGGCGACGACGCGCAGGACCACCTTCAGATCAGCCGCGGGCACCCCGGCCGCGGGCGCCGATTGTCCGCTCATGGCTAGAAGTACCCCTTCCTCTTCCGGAGCTCCATGGAGGCCTCGGAGGTCTGGTCGTCGAGGCGGGAGGAGCCCCGCTCGGTCAGCTCGGCCACGAGAAGCTCGGCGATGATCTCCTCGTTCGTCCGCGCACGGGACTCCACCGGGAGGGTGCAGGACATGTCCCCCACGGTGCGGAAGCGGACCGTGCGCCGCTCGACGCGCTCCCCCGCCTCCAGGTCGATCAGCTCGCACATGGCGAGCAGCCTGCCCCGCCGGACCACCACCTCGCGCTCGTGGGCGTAGTAGAGCTCGGGGAGCTCGACCTCCTCGCGCGCGATGTACTCCCAGATGTCCAGCTCGGTCCAGTTGCTCAGAGGGAACACCCGCATGTGCTCGCCCTTGCGCACCCGGCCGTTGTAGAGGTCCCAGAGCTCGGGCCGCTGGCGCTTGGGGTTCCACTGGCCGAAGGCGTCCCGGAAGGAGAAGACCCGCTCCTTCGCCCGGGCCTTCTCCTCGTCCCGCCGGGCCCCGCCGAAGAGGGCGTCGAAGCCGTGCGCCTCGATGGTGTCGAGGAGGGTCACGGTCTGGGCCTCGTTCCGGCTCGCCTTGGGATGAGGGAGGGTCACCCGCCCCTGGTCGATGGAGACCTGCACGCTGCCCACGATCAGCCGCTCGCCCAGCTCCGCCACCCGGCGGTCGCGGAAGGCGATCGCCTCGGGGAAGTTGTGGCCGGTGTCGATGTGGACGATGGGGAAAGGGAAGCGCCCGGGCCGGAAGGCCTTCTCCGCCAGGTGGAGAAGGACGGCCGAGTCCTTCCCGCCCGAGAAGAGGAGGGCGGGGTTCTCGGACTCGCCAACCGCCTCGCGCAGGATGGCAACGGCCTCGCTCTCCAGGAAGTCCAGGTGGTCCAGGCGGGAGGCCCGCGAAGCCGCCCTGCCGGGATACTCCAAAACGCTCGGGGTCATCTTGAATCTTCCTCTCGTGGGTGAAACGCGGAGAGAGTCGGCGCATTCACACGGATGCGGGAACGGGATGGAGGCCGCACTCCTTCTCGGCGCTCTCCTCCCACCACCAGCGCCCGGCGCGGAAGTCCTCGCCCGGGCGGATGGGCCGGGTGCACGGCGCGCAGCCGATGCTGGCGTACCCCCGGTCGTGCAACCGGTTGCAGGGAACCCCGTGGGCCCTCAGGTAGGCCCACACGTCCTCGTTCGTCCAGTCGGCCAGGGGGTTCACCTTGTAGAGGCCGTTCGCGGCATCCCACTCGATGAGGGCGACCTCCTGGCGCTCGGGGGACTGCTCCCGGCGCAGCCCGGTGATCCAGGCCCCCTTTCCCGCGAGCGCCCGCTTGAGGGGCGCCACCTTGCGGACGTAGCAGCAGGTCTTGCGCAGGCCCACGCCCTCGTAGAAGGCGTTGGGCCCGTGCTGGTTGACGAAGGCCTCGACCTCGGCGGCGTCGGGGAAGTAGACCCGTATCCCGCGGCCGTAGCGGGAGCGGACCTCGGCCAGCAGCTCGTAGGTCTCGGGGTTCAGCCGGCCGGTGTCGAGGGTGAAGATCTCGACGGCCGGGAAGCGCTTCGCCACCAGGTCGGTGAGCACCATGTCCTCGGCCCCCAGGCTGGTGGCGAGGACGGCGGGGGCATGGTCCGCGGCCGCCCGCTCCAGGACGCCCAGGGCCTGCTTCGTTTTCTCTTCCAGGACCATCCCTCTTGCTTCCTCTTGAGAACGGCAATGAACCTCTGACAGCTGAATTTATAATTATAACAAAGAAAAATACTTATATTTAGATCGTTAAAATATCGACATGTCGCCCACATGTCAACACAAATTTGTATTTATTTATAATTAAAATAATCAACTTTAAGAAATTTGCCTTCCCAGAGAAACGCAAAGCGTTTCGAGCGGAGGATCGGGGCCAGAGAGGAGAACATCGGGAGGCCGGACGGGCAAGCGAGGAGAGGCCGCCTCAGGAGGGGAGCGCGGATAAAATGCGCGGCGCGGGGCTAGGCGGCCTTCGGGGTCTCCGGGGCCGCCCCGTCGCCGTCCTCTTCCGAGAAGGGCAGCTCGGGCTCGGGCGTGAGCCGGCTCTCGAGCTCCTCCTGGCGCCCCTCCCATTCGGCGTAGGAGATCTCACCCTTCAGGAGGTGCTGGAGATTCTCGAAACAGGCCTTGTAGACGGGTTGTTTCCTGGTTTTGGCTGTCGTCATGTCTGCTCTCCTTCCCCGATGGCGGCGGGAGAGCTCCCCCTTACCACCATATATAGTATCTTATCGGCGAATTCGCACCCACATTTAGCAATTTTCTCCATTAATTCGCCTGTAACGAATATATAGCGAAAATTATCTGGATGCAATCTTTTTCCCCGGCAAAAGATTCCTTGCCCGAAAAAGAGCCTTCTCCAGAGGATTTTCCGGCGAGCCGGAACCAGCCTGAATTCGCGGCGGGTGCCCGCGCGGCAGGGGGCCTATCCTTTCCCCCGGGGCTCCCCAGGGTGGTGGGGCCCTGAGAGGTCGGTGGAAGGAGCATTGCGGATATTGCTGGATATTGACTAAAAAAGCGCATCAAAATCGGCTTTCCCCCTTCCGGTCCCGGGGGCGCCGTGCTACACCCCCAGCGGAAGATGCCCCCCCGTGAAGGACGCCCAATAAGCCTCCGCGCCCCCGCCCTCCTCCTGGCCCTCGCCCTGGCCGCCCTCGGCGGCTGGCTTTCAGGATGCAGGGGGGGCTACGAGACCGAGACCCTGCGCGGAGAAGGGGTGCGGGAGTGGTTCCTCGACCTCTACGGGGCCCGGGTGGAGGCCCTGGCCGTCTGGCCGGCCGAGGCGCGCGGGGCCCTCCCCGCCCTGCTCCTGGTGCACGGCGACCGGGACAGCGGCCAGACCTTCCGGCGGGCCATGTTCGCCGTCGCCCGGGCGGGCCACTACGCGATGAGCATCTCCCTGCCCGGCTTCGGGGAGTCCACGGGCCCCGAGGACTTCGGCGGGGAGCGCAGCGTGCGGGCCATCCGCCATGCGGTGGATTACCTGGCCGCCCAGCGCGAGGTGCGCACCGGGGGGCTGGCCCTCTACGGCGAAGGGATGGGGGCGGCGCCGGCCCTCGCGGCGGCGGCCCAGGACGAGCGCATCCGCCTCGTGGCCCTGGAGGACCCGATCTACGACCTGGCCGAGGCGTTCCCCCGCCTCCCGGACGCCCAGCGGGGGAGGCTCCTCCGCATCCTCGGAGGGCCGCCCAGCGAGCGCCCCGAGGGCTACCAGGAGCGCTCGGCGAAGGAGTGGGCGGGCAAGCTCAAGGCCCCCCTCCTCGTCATCCACGGCCCCCGCGACAAGGCGACCTCCCCGGCCCAGGCCGAGGCCCTGGTGAAGACGGTCCAGGGGAACGGCTACTTCGCCCAGCTGCGCCCCGGCGGGCGGCCGCACCAGGAGCTCGACCCCCGCCGCCCCGCCCTCCAGCGGTGGGTGCTCCCCTTCATGAAGGACCGCCTCCCCCCCGAGCAGCCCCTCAAGAGGGAGCCCGAGGCTCCGCCGTCCCGGAAGAAAACCCCCGCCGGGGGTCAAGTCCAGCCCAAACCCGTCCGATAAGAAGATGGGAGAAAGTGTTTCCTTTCCGGGGCGGAGGGTCATGAGCGAGCCTGTCGGCATCGTCGGATTCGAAAAACTCGCATCCCCGCCGGCCCAGCCCCCTGCCGGGGGGGCGGGGGACACCGGCTTCCAGCGGGTGCTCGATGAGGCCAGCGCCGGAGAGGCGGGGGACCCCGGGGGCGCGGCCTCCGCCGTCAGGGCCTACAACGCCGTGAACCTGCTGAACGGAAAATTCCCCCCGCCGGACAGCGGGGCGGGCTTCCTCTTCACCGTCGTGGCCATGAACCAGGAGGCGATGCTCTAGGCGGCGCTCATCCCCGCCCGGGTGCGCCGGATGCGCTCCCCGAGGGGCGGGTGGGAGTGGAAGAGGGCGACCACCCAG
>JBBTDR010000143.1:0-5463 GCA_038042665.1 Nitrospinota bacterium | reverse complement strand
GTGGAACCAGCGGACAACGCCGTCCCCGTCGATGAGGAAGGCGCCCGGCAGGCGGGCGCGGTCCCCCACCGGCCGCCCTTGCCGGTGGCCCCGCAGCATGGCCCAGAGCCCGCGCGAGAAGGTGTGGAAGTTGATCACCTGGGTCATCCCGGCCCGGCCCAGGCCGAAGGCGTCGTAGGCCTCCCCCGTGGGGTCCCCCAGGCAGGCGAAGGGCGCCCCGAGCATCCCGCTCACCGCCTGAGAGATCGCCCCCTCCGCCGGGCTCACCGCCACCAGTTGGATTTTCCGCTCCTGGAACTCCGGCCACGCGCGGCGCAACTGCGCCATCTGCTCCCGGCAGAACACTCACCCCAGGTGCCGCATGAAGACGAGGGCGAGCGGCCCCTTTCCCCACAATGCGGAAAGCTCGACCGGCGCGCCTCTCCCGTCCTGCAGCCGCACCGCCGGGGCGGTGCTCCCCAGACCCACCATCTCCGGCGCGTTCATCGAAGCCTCCTCTCCCGGGCGGGAAACGCCCCGCCCCCCATCTTAACGCCGGCGCCGGGGGGATGCCCCCCCGCGGAAGGGCGGGGAGCGCTTGGCAGGAAGCCCCCCCCGTGCCAGAATCGGGCCCTCGCGGTCCGGAACACCCAGCCACACCCGGTGCGTGCGAATCGCACAAGGAGAGCGCCATGCCGCGCTACATCGACATCAGCTGCGAGATCAAGAGCGGGGTCCCCATCCCCCCCGGCGTCCCCCAGAAGGTGAAGCACACGACCGCCTACCGCGGCCCCTACGCCCAGCACTGGCAGGCCACCTGGCTGGAGCTGAGCGCCCACACCGGCACCCACGTGGACAGCACCCTCCACGTGGTGAAGGACGGGCCGGTGATCGGAGCGGCCGATTTCCAGCGCTACATGGGCGAGGCGGTCATGCTCGACCTCACCCCGATGGGCAAGCCCAACGCGGTGATCAAGGCGAGCCACCTCGAGAAGCACAAGAAGAAGTGCCGCCCGGGCGACATCATCGTCGTCCGCACCGACTGGGGCCGCAAGATGTTCGGCACGCTCGAGTACTACACCCAATCCCCCTACATCGACGTCTCCGCCGCCCGGTGGCTCGTGGCCCGCAAGCCCAAGGCCATCGCCTTCGACTTCTTCGAGGAGTACGACGCCCGGCGGACGGACTTCGACTCGACCGAGTTCAAGGTGCACCACGTCATGCTGGGGGCGGGGGTCGTCCTCATCGAGGGGCTCGACAACCTCGGCAAGGTCGGGCGGGAGCGCTTCTTCATGATGGCGCTCCCCATCAAGATCATGGACGCCGAGGCCGCCCCCGCCCGCGCCATCGCCATCGTGGACTGAGGCGCCCGTGCCCTCCCCCCTCCTCGAGCGCATGCGGGCGCTCTGCGCCCTCCCCGGGCCGCCCGGCCACGAGGGCGCCGTGCGGGACGCCATCGCGGAGATGCTCCTGCCCCACGCGGACCGCCTGCGGCAGGACGCCTTCGGAAACCTCATCGCCCAGCAGCGGGCCAGCGAGGGCGCGCCCCACCTCCTCCTCCAGTGCCACATGGACGAGGTGGGGATCGTCGTGACCGGGGTGGAGCCCGGCGGCGCGGTGCGCTTCGAGAAGGTGGGCCTGCTCGCGGACAGCGTCTTCCCGGGCCGCGAGATCGACCTCTTGGCCGGGGACGGCGCCCTCCACCGGGGCATCGTCAACATCCGCGGCGGCCACCAGCAGTTCCTCCACGGGGACGACCGCCCCACCCCCGCCCAGATGTGGATCGAGCTGGGGGGGCTCAAGGGCGCGGCCATCCAGGAGCTCGGCATCGGCCCCGGCACCATGGGGGTCTTCCACAGCCCCTTCACCGCGCTGGAGGGCGGCGCCTGGAAGTCCAAGGCGGTGGACAACCGCTCGGGCTGCGCGCTCTGCGTCGAGGCCTTCCTGAACGCCCGGCCCCTGGCCGGGCGGCTGCGGCTGACCGCCGCCTTCTGCGCCCAAGAAGAGATCGGGGCGAGGGGCGCCTCGGTGCTGAACGTTACCCACACCATGGAGGGCAAGCAGCCCGATCTGGCCGTCATCCTCGACGGGGTGGTGGGGGACGGCCCCGAGGGCACCCCGGACGCCCGGGGGATACGTCTGGGCGGGGGCCCGTCGCTCCGGCGCTACGACCACCATCCCATGAACTTCCTGGGCTACGTCGTCCCGCCCGAGGCCGCGGCCTGGGTGAAGGAGACGGCCGAGCGGGCGGGCGCCCCCCTCCAGGAGCACGTCATGGTGGGGAGCTTCACCGACGCCGCCACCCTGAGCCGCTCCCTCCCGGGCGGGCTCGTCGTGATCCCGCTCGACCTCCCCCGCCGCTTCGCCCACACCCCGGCCGAGATGTTCCTGGAGAGCGACCTCGAGGCCCTCTCCGCCCTGGTGGGCGCCCTCATCCGCCGGGTGGCGGAGGGCGACTTCCCCACCCCCGGCCGGGACTACAAGGGGCGCGGCCAGAGCGCGTTCGGATGACGGCGAAGCACACCATCCGCCTCGCCCACAGCCCCGACTCGGACGACGCCTTCATGTTCCACGCGCTCGCCAACGGGAAGATCGCGACCGGAGGCTTCGAGTTCGTCCACGAGCTGCGCGACATCGAGACCCTCAACCAGGCGGCCTTCCGGGGGACCTACGAGGTCAGCGCGGTCAGCTTCCACGCCTACTGCCACCTGGCCGGCCGCTACGCCATCCTCCCCCACGGGGCGAGCTTCGGGGACGGCTACGGGCCCGTCCTCATCGCCCGCGAGCCCATGACGAAGGCGCGGCTCCGGGAAACCGAGATCGCCGTCCCGGGCCTCCTCACCACGGCCTACCTGGCACTCAGGCTCTACCTGGGCGGCGCCGAGCCAAGGCGCCGGGTGGTGCCCTTCGACCGGATCATGGAGGAGGTCGCGCGCGGGGCCTCGCCCTGCGGCCTCCTCATCCACGAGGGCCAGCTCACCTATGCGGAGGAAGGCTTCCACCTCGTCGAGGACCTGGGGGCCTGGTGGATGCGGGAGACGGGCCTGCCCCTGCCCCTCGGGTGCAACGTCATCCGCAAGGACCTGGGGAAGAAGGTGGTGCGCGAGGTGAGCCGCCTGCTCTCCGAGAGCATCGCCTACGCCCTCGATCACCGCGCCGAGGCCCTGGACCACGCCATGCGCTACGCCCGGGACCTCCCCCGGGAGAAGGCGGACGCCTTCGTCGGGATGTACGTGAACGAGTGGACCCGGGGCTACGGCGAGCGGGGCAAGGAGGCCGTGCGGACCCTCCTGCGAAGGGCTCACGAGGCGGGGATCGTCCCCGAGAAAATCGAGCCCGAGTTCGCGGAATAGCCGTAGCCCATACGGCGGGAATTTGCGCTAGAATGAACGGGGCAAAGCGGACCCGCCAAGGGAGATTGCGCCATGAAACTCAAGATCGTCCTCGAACCCAGTGACGAAGGAGGCTTCACGGTCTATGCCCCCTCCCTCCCCGGCTGCATCAGCGAAGGGGAGACCGAGGAAGAAGCCCTCGCCAACATCCGGGAGGCGATCGAGCTTTACCTGGAGCCTACTGAAAACTTCACAGCCCGGTGGAGAGCGTAATTCTGACTTTTCTCCAAGGACTTCTATGGTAGATTAGCTTGTCATGCGAATCAATGTAACTATTGTTGGGCGGCGAGAGGGCAAGACGAACCATGCGAATCATCTCAAGTAGGCAGCAAACCGAGATCGAGGATCCCTTTCGCTCAAAGCTCGCCATGGTAGTGCCGGTTCTCGAGGCCACGCTGCACTCGCTGGCTCGTGATCGCATCGTACGCCTTGGCGGTATCGATGGAATCACCCTCCACGATCTGGCCCGTGAGTTCCGAACCGGTCACGGGGACGCTGGCATTTGCTTTGAGTACGCCGTTCACGAGGCTCTCGCGAATCAAAACGAATTGATCGCACCGCTCGCGAGCGAAGTCCTCTCGAAGTTCTGCAAGATCAAAGATGGAGCGCAGTCTATCCTGTTCGGACCCGAAAAGGATGGAGTCATCCCCATCCTTGAGAGTGTTCAAGACGCACTTAGTGACGATTCGGTCGTGCTAGTCGGCAACGCTGGTCGTCCTCCTAAGCTAAGACGCTACATTCCTCAGATCGTGAACGCCTATCGGCGGAATGAAGCGCGCAACAGCCTTCCCCGGAGTATTAACGGCATCTGGAAGGCGGACCTCTTCATCGGCAATTCGGGCCCGGACCAGTGGGTGGCCACAACAGTGAAGATCAATCCTACGCACCTGCAAGGTGCACAGGGTCTCCGCATCGGAATCTACCCGAAGATGAACGAGAAGGATCGCCCACGTCGCGACGACCAGCTCAATCTCGTCAGGCTCCCTTTGCCCTACGACGGGGCATTCATGGAGCTGTTCTACAAGGCGTTCAATCTCGTTCGCGCGTTCCTCAAGGCCGACGGAGAGGTCCCAAGCCCTGTCTACCTACCTGATGCAGAGGATCGCTTCCTGTGCAGGGAGCTTAGCCAACGGAAAAAATTTCCGGTTACCCAGGTTCTCCCTGCTCTGCGCGACATATCTCAGGAGAACCTCCTAGTCACGGGCACCGTCACGGATGTGGATGTGAACGCTGTACTCTCAGAGGAGACAGGTCTCACGCGGGCTCTCGAAGACCTGGAGACGACAGACAGTGTCACCCTCGTTCCGGAGACGGAAACGGGTTAGCTGCACTGGCCAACAAAACGATGCAGCGGCCGGCGCGTTGCGCCGCTACTGATCGCCAAGTCGCTTGCCCCTTACTCCCACCATCGAGTCGTAATCACCTGAGAAATTTCAGGGAACAAGAACCATGTGCACAACGCTCAATGGAATGTACTGGAACTCTCCTCGTTAGCGTTTGCCCACTAACACTTCAGGCGACGGAGGCTACCCGGGCAAGATGGGCTTCGGCCACGAAAATGGAACATGAGTAATCCTAAACTTTTCGGCCAGGTCTCGGCCTTGACAATTCTGTCTTACCCCCGCTGTTCACCCCCCCCCTCCTTGCCGCTATCAGCACCCGGTTGAAGTGGAGGTAGAGGGGGGCGGCGGCGAAACCCGCCGCTTCCAGCCAGGCAATCAGCTCCTCCAGCCGGGCCGGGTGGTCCTTCTTCCCGCCGTATTTCGCGACATACTCCGCGTAGCTCATGGGCTCGGCGAGGGCCGCCCGGCGGTTCAGGCGATCCCAGACGCTCTGGTAGCTGGCGGGGAGCTTGGCGAAGGCGGGCTCGATGCGATCCAGGATGAAGAAGCTCCCCCCGGGCCGCAGGAGCCTGAAGGCCTGGGCGAACGCCTCCCGCTTGGCCGGGTGGGGGATCTCGTGCAGGGCCTGGCTGCTGAGGACGAAGGCGAAGGGAGCATGCGGGACGGCGAGGCGGCCAAGGGCCTCCATCTCCCCCTCCACTCCTTCGAAGCGGCCCGGGAAGCGGCCGAGCCTCTCCCGCGCCAGCTTC
>JBBTDR010000142.1:4640-4928 GCA_038042665.1 Nitrospinota bacterium | reverse complement strand
AGGAGATCCGGGCCACCCTGCGGGCGATCCGGGAGGCCTGGCCGGAGCGGCGGCTTGTGGTCGTCTTCCAGCCGCACCGCTACACGCGGACGCACTACCTCGCGAAGGCCTTCCACACCGCCTTCTACGATGCCGACATTCTCTTCGTCGCGCCCATCTACGCGGCGGGGGAGGCGCCCATCCCGGGCGTCAGCGCCTCGGCCCTCGCGGAGGGCGTGCGCGCCCACGGCCACAAGGCCTGCGGGGAGGTGAAGGACATCCAGGAGGCCGCCGGGAAGCTGGCGGAGG
>JBBTDR010000142.1:0-4630 GCA_038042665.1 Nitrospinota bacterium | reverse complement strand
ACCCTGAAAACTGAAGGCTACAACATATATATTGCGAAGGATGGGGCCACCGCCGACTACGAGGTGGTCCGGCCCGGCGACCTGGCGCTGACCCTGGGGGCCGGGGACGTGTGGAAGGCAGGGCGGGAGCTGCTGGAGAGGCTCTCGGCCCGGGAGCGCCAGGCGGAGGAGGCGGGATGAGGGGCTGCCGCGTGGAGGACGAGATGGCCGCGGGCCTGGACCTGAAGCTGGCGGGCCTCGCCTGCGAGGTGCGCTTCGGGGAGCGGCTGGCTCCCTACACCACCTTCCAGGTAGGGGGGCCGACGGACGCCCTCGCCCTCCCCAAGGACGAGGCCGAACTTGTGGAGCTCATCACCCGCTGCCGGCGGGAGGGGCTGCCGGTGAGCATCCTCGGCGGCGGGGCCAACACCCTCGTCCGGGACGGGGGCATCCGCGGGGTGGTCGTCTGCCTTGTGGAGGGCTTCCGGCAGCTCGGCGTGGCGGAGGGCGATCCCCTCCTCGTCGAGGCGGGGGCGGGGGTGAAGATCCCCCAGCTCGTCCGCTTCGCGGCGGAGCGCGGCCTGGCCGGGGTGGAGTGCCTGGCCGGGGTGCCCGGGACGGTGGGCGGGGCCCTCGCCATGAACGCGGGGACGGCGGAGCGCTACGCCGGAGAGGCCGTGGAGAGCATCCGCTGGGTGCGGCTCTCGGGCGCCGAGGTGGAGACGCTGCCCGCCCCGGAGATCGCGTTCGCCTACCGCGAGGCGCGCCTCCCCGAGCCCGGGGTGGTGACGGCGGTGCGCTTCCGGCTGCGGCGGGGCGACGCTGAGGCCCTGCGCAACTACCTGAAGGAGCATGCCGCCATGCGCCGCGAGCGCCAGCCCTGGGGGGTGCCGTGCGCGGGCTCGATCTTCCGCAACCCGCCCGGGGAGCGGGCGGGAAGGCTCATCGAGGCGGCGGGCCTCAAGGGCCGCCGGGTGGGCGGGGCCGAGGTGAGCGAGGTGCACGCCAACTTCCTCGTGAACTGCGGCTGGGCCAAGGCGGCGGACGTGCTGGAGCTGATCGCGGTGGTCCGCGCCCGGGTGCGCGAGGTGCACGGCATGGAGCTGGCGCTTGAGTTAAAAGTGGTGGGGGAGGACGCCTGATGGGCCGGCCGGTCCTTCGTCTCCCGTCCGCGCCTCCCCGGCTTCGCCCGGTCGGGGACGACGGCGCCGCTTCCGCGCGTAAGACGGCGGCCGCGGCCCGCCGCCCGGCGCGGCGCGGCGCGCGCTCCGGGCGCGCGCGCGGGGCCTGGATGCGGCCCGCCATCGGCTTCCTGGTCTTCGTGGAGATCCTCCTGCTGGGAGGCCACGCCGTGCGCTGGGCGAGGACCAGCTCCCGCTTCGTGCTGCGCGACGTGGTGCTGGAGGGCCACCGGGCGCTGGACCCGCGGGATATCGCCCGCCAGACGGCCCTGGCGCCCGGCCTGAACATCTTCGACGTGGACCTGGAGCAGGTGCGGAGCCGGGTGGCGGCCCACCCCTGGATCCGCCGCGTGAACGTGCGGCGGGAACTCCCCCACGCCCTGCGCGTCGAGCTTGAGGAGCGCCGCCCCGCGGCGCTGCTGCGGCTCGACCCGCCCTTCGGGGTGGACGCGGAGGGGGTGGTGCTGGGGGCGCTGCTGGAGAAGCCCGGCGGGTGCCTCCCGCTGCTGGAGGGCTTTGATCCCCTGAAGCTCGCCCCCGGGAGCTCCATCGCGGGGTTTGGCTTCGAGGCCCAGCTCGCCGCCGTCACCTTGCTTTCGCAGGCGCCCGGCGCCGCCGGCGGGTGCCCCTCGGTCCGGCGGACGGGGGACGGGAGGCTGCGCCTGCGGCTGTTGGAGGGAAGGGTCGAGTTGCTGGCGAGCGAGGACGGGCTGGAGGGCCAGGCCGCCCGCCTCCGCGCCGTGCTTCCGCATGTCTTGAGGGAACCGCCCGTCTCCGCCGAACGCATCGAGTTGGATCTTACGTTCCCGGGCCGCGTCGTCGTCCGGCCCATCGGACAGGATGGAGGAGCGAAAGGATGAGCAAACGGGGGGACGTGCTGGTGGGCCTCGACATCGGCACATCGAAAATCTGCGTCGTCGTCGCCGAAGTGAACGAGGACGGCTCGCTCGAGGTCGTGGGCCTGGGGAAGCACCCGTCCAAGGGGCTCAACCGCGGGTCGGTGGTGAACATCGACCAGACGGTGGAGTCCATCCGCGCGGCGGTGGAG
Organism: Nitrospinota bacterium; assembly: GCA_038042665.1. Classification (GTDB taxonomy): domain Bacteria; phylum UBA8248; class UBA8248; order UBA8248; family UBA8248; genus 2-12-FULL-69-37. Next base: position 2,422 of record JBBTDR010000142.1, on the reverse strand, counting down.
GAGGCGGAGTTCATCAGCGGCACGCCCATCCGCTCCGCCTTCGTCGGGGTGGCGGGCGGCCATATCCGCAGCTTCAACACCAACGGGATCGTGGCCATCAAGAGCAAGATCGTCACCAAGGACGACATCGAGCGGGTGGTCGAGCAGGCGCGGGCGGTCACCATGCCCGCCGACCATGAGATCATCCACGTCCTCCCCCAGGAGTACCTCGTGGACGAGCAGGAGGGCATCACCGAGCCGATCGGCATGGCCGGGGTGCGCCTCGAGTCCAAGGTCCACATCGTGTCCGGCGCCATCCCGGCCATCCAGAACATCACGCGGAGCGTGGAGCGGGCGGGCCTCTCGGTGGATCGGCTCGTGCTCCAGCCGCTGGCCTCCTCCCTGGCGGCGCTCACCGAGGACGAGCGCGATCTGGGCGTGGTGGTGGTGGACATCGGCAGCGGGACCTCGGACGTGGCCGTCATCAGCGGCGGGGCGCTGCGCTACACGGCCATCGTCCCCGTTGGCGGGAACCACGTCACCCGCGACATCGCCATCGGCCTGCGCACCCCCGACTACCAGGCCGAGCGCATCAAGAAGGAGTACGGCTGCGCGGTCTCGGCCCGGCTCGCCCACGACGACGAGATCGAGGTGCCAAGCGTGGGCGGCAGGCCGCCGCGGGTGCTGAGCCGCCAGATGCTGGCCGAGATCATCGAGCCCCGGATGGAGGAAATCTTCACCCTCATCCGGCGCGAGATCCAGAAGAGCGGGATGGAGGACCTCCTCCCCGCGGGGGTGGTCCTCACCGGCGGGGCCAGCATCATCGAAGGCATCGAGGAGCTGGCCGAGCGGGTGCTCCAGCTGCCCGTCCGGCGCGGCGCGCCGCTGGGGATCGGCGGCCTCGTGGACATGGTGAACGGCCCCATGTACTCGACCGCCGTGGGGCTCGTGATCTACGCGATGAAGACCACCGGCGGCGCGCGCGGGCGCCGCGGCTGGCTGCCCGGAGGAGCCCGGAACGGCTCCGTGCGCACAGCGACCGACAGGATCCGCTACGTGCTGGCGAGCTTTTTCCGGTGAGATTCAGGGGGCCGAAGGTGTTTCCCGGGATCGGCGTAAAGGGGGGATGCGATGAGTGATTTGATGTTCCAGCTAGCGGAAGAGATGGCCTGCCGGGCGAAGATCGCCGTCGTCGGCGTCGGCGGGGGCGGCGGCAACGCCGTCAACACCATGATCGCCTCGGGGATGGACGGCGTGCAGTTCATCGCCGCCAACACCGACCACCAGGTGCTCGAGCGGTCCCTGGCGCCCGAGAAGATGCAGCTCGGCATCGAGCTGACGGGCGGCCTCGGAGCCGGGGGCAACCCCGAGGTCGGCCGGAAGGCCGCCCTGGAGGACGCCGAGCGCATCACCAGCCTCCTCGACGGCCTGGACATGGTCTTCGTCACCGCCGGCATGGGCGGCGGCACCGGGACGGGCGCCGCCCCCGTCATCGCCCGCATCGCCAAGGAGGCGGGCATCCTGACGGTGGGCGTGGTCACCAAGCCCTTCGACTTCGAGGGGCCCCGCCGCCGGATCCAGGCCGAGCAGGGCATCGCCGAGCTGCGCGAGTCGGTGAACACCCTGATCACCATCCCCAACCAGCGGCTCCTGGGGATGGTCGAGCGCACGACGCCCATCACCGAGGCTTTCCAGAAGGCGAACAACGTCCTTCTCCAGGCGTGCAAGGGCATCGCGGACCTCATCACCACGCCCGGCCTCATCAACCTCGACTTCGCCGACGTGCGCACCATCATGCGCGACATGGGAGGCATGGCCCTCATGGGCAGCGGGGTGGGGACCGGAGAGAACCGCGCCGTCCTCGCCGCCCAGAACGCCATCAACAGCCCGCTCCTGGAGGAGGGCTCCATCCAGGGCGCGCGCGGCGTGCTCATCAATATCACGGGCGGCTCGGACCTCTCGCTCTTCGAGGTGAACGAGGCGTGCAGTCTCATCCACGGCTCGGCCCACGAGGACGCCAACATCATCTTCGGCTCGGTGATCGATCCTGCGATGAGCAACCAGGTCCGCGTGACCGTCATCGCCACCGGCTTCGGGCGCGCCGAGACGCTCCGCGAGGTGCCGCGCGCCGAGGTGGAGGCCACGGGCACGGACGGACGCAAGCTCTCCGTCCCGGCCTACGTCCGGATGCGGACCAACAAGAAAGACGCCGCCCTGAGCTACCAGCTGGAGGAAGACGACCTCGACGTCCCGACCTTCCTCCGGAAGCAAGCCGACTGACCCCCACCGCGCCACCCGGCGGGGAGGGCATTCCCCGCCGGGCGGCGTATTCCCCCCTGAGTGGCCAGGGGGGGCTCCGGCCCCCCCTGGCTCCTTCCTCCCGGACGCCCGGGTTTCTTGAGCCCCCGCGCGGGGACTCCCTATAATGAAGCTGGGATGGGCC
>JBBTDR010000141.1:0-1143 GCA_038042665.1 Nitrospinota bacterium | reverse complement strand
CCACTTGGCCAGCACCACCTTCTGCTGGTTGCCGCCGCTCAGGTAGCGCACCTGCCGCTCCAACCGAGGGGTGATGATGTTCAACCGGCCGGCGTACTCGCGGGCCAAGTGCCCCTCCCGCTTTTGGTCGAGGAAAAAGAAGCGGGCGAGGCGCTCCAGAGCGACCAGGGTGATGTTGGCGGCCACGGAGAGGAGGAGGATGACACCCTGGTTCTTGCGATCCTCCGGGATGAGGCCCAGGCCGCGGAGGATGGTGTCCCGCGGGGAGCGCGGGCGGAAGCGGTGGCCGCCCAGCACGATGTGCCCCCGATCCGCCCGATCCACACCCAGGAGGGCCCGGGCCAGGTCCGTGCGCCCGGCTCCCACCAGCCCGGCCAGCCCCAGGATCTCGCCGCGGCGCAGGGAAAAGCTGACGTCTCGGAAGGCGCCCGTCTCGCCAAGGCTCTCCACCCGGAGCGCCTCCTCGCCCAGCTCCCGGGGCTCCCAGGGGAACTTGGCCGCCAGCTCGCGGCCCACCATGAAGCGGATCATGTCCTCCGTCGTGAGGTCCTGCACAGCTCCCGTGTGGACGTGGCGGCCATCCCGCAGGATGGACACCCGGTCGCCGATGGCTCCGACCTCTTCCAGCCGGTGGGAGATGTAGATGACCCCCACTCCCTGCCCCCGCAGCCGCCCAATGACGGCGAAGAGGGCCTTGACTTCTTCCTGGTCCAGGGAGGAGGTGGGTTCGTCCATCACGATGATGCGGCAGCGGGCGCGGATGGCCTTGGCGATCTCCACCATCTGGCGGTCGGCGACGCTCAGCTCCTCCACGGGGATCCGGGGATCGAGTTCGCGGTGGAGGCTCCGGAGGAGGTCCGCGGAGACGTCCAACATCGTCCTCCGGTCGATCAACCCGGCTGCGCCCAGCGGCTCCTCACCCAGGAAGATGTTCTCCGCCACCGACAGCTGGGGGATCAAATGCAGTTCCTGGTAGATGGTGCGCACCCCCAGCTCGCGGGCGCGGCGCGGGGAGGTGATGTCCACCGCCTGCCCGTCCAGCAGGATGCGGCCCTCGTCCTTCGGGTAGACGCCGGCCAGGATCTTGATGAGGGTGGACTTGCCGGCGCCGTTCTCGCCCAGCAGGAAGTGGACCTCGCCGGA
>JBBTDR010000140.1:0-3272 GCA_038042665.1 Nitrospinota bacterium | reverse complement strand
CCAGCGAAGACACCCTGGCCATCTACCTGCGCGAGATCGGGCAGTACCCCATCCTGACGCGCGAGGAGGAGCACGACCTCGCCGTCCGCGCCCGGGCCGGGAGCACCGAGGCCTTCAACCGCCTCGTGCGGTGCAACCTCCGCTACGTGGTGAGCGTGGCCAACCGCTACAAGGGCTTCGGCCTCTCTCTCGAGGACCTAATCAACGAGGGCAACATCGGCCTCATCCACGCCATCCGCCGCTTCGACCCCGACCGGGGCGTGAAGCTCATCACCTACGCCGTCTGGTGGATCCGCCAGGCCATCATGCACGCCATCGCCGACCACACCGGCACCGTCCGCCTCCCGATCAAGCAGGCCGGCCTGATCCACAAGATCGGGCAGGCCTACCAGAAGCTGCGCCAGGAGCTGGACCGCGAGCCCTCCGCGGAGGAGCTCGCCGACCGGCTCGAGATGAAGATGGAGGACGTCGAGAACGTCCTCCGCGCCCACCGCAGCTACCTCTCCCTCGACGCCCCCGTCGCGGGCAGCGAGGAGACGAGCTACCTCGACCTCCTCGAGGCGAAGGACGTCATCTCCGCCGAGGACAACCTCATGCAGCACTCGCTCGAGGAGGAGATCGACGACCTCCTCCGGGGCCTCGACCCCCGGGAGCGGGAGATCATCCGCATGCGGTTCGGCTTCGACGGCGACCCGATGACGCTCGAGGAGATCGGGCACAAGATCGGCCTCTCGCGGGAGCGCATCCGCCAGATCGAGAAGAAGATCATCCGCCGCTTCCGCGCCCGGGCGAAGAGCAAGACCCTGATGGATTTCCTGAGGTAGCCATGACCCAGGCCGAGCGCCGCGACGCCGCGACGCCGGGCGCCTCCTCCGCCCCCCGGCGCTTCCGCCTGCGCGACGCCGCCCGGCGCCTGCTCTCCAGCGAGGGGTGGCGCACCCTCAACCTCTCGAACCGCCTCACCCTCGCCCGGATCCTCATGCTGCCCCTCCTGGTCCTCTTCCTGGCCGAGGGCTCCGGCGCCTCGCGGGCCATCGCCGCCCTCATCTTCGCCGCGGCCGCCTCCACCGACTGGCTGGACGGCCACCTGGCCCGCGCCCGGGGCCAGGTCACCCCGCTGGGGGAGATCCTGGACCCCGTGGCCGACAAGCTGCTCATGGTGGCCGCCGTCCTCCCCCTCGTGGCCCTCGGCGAGGTGGACGCCTGGATCGCGGGGATCATCCTCGGGCGGGAGTTCCTGGTGACGGCCCTGCGGGCGGTGGCGCTGCGCCACGGCAAGGTGGTGCCGGCAAGCCGCCTGGGGAAGTGGAAGATGAGCCTCCAGGTGACGGCCGTCCTCTTCCTCACGCTCCAGCTCCTGCCCCCGGCGGGCACCCTCCTCATCTGGGCCGCCATGATCGTGGCGGTCGCCTCGGGGGCGGACTACTTCCGCCGCCTGCTCCGGGAACTCGCTTGAGCCTCTCCCTCTTCGCCGTCTTCCTCGCCGCCGCCCTCCTGGGCTCGACCCCCTTCGGGGTGGTCGTGACGCGCCTCCTCGGCCACGCGGACCCCCGCGCGGGCGGCAGCCGCAACATCGGGGCCACCAACGTCATCCGCACCAGCGGCTGGCTGCCCGGCCTCCTCACCCTGGCCGGGGACGCCCTCAAGGGCACCCTGGCCATCGCCTGGATGCCCCCCCTCCTCGCCACGGGCGCCGCGGACCCCGCCCTCGCCCAATCGGCCGCCGCCTTGGGGGCGGTGTTCGGCCACATGTTCTCCCCCTTCACGGGCTTCAAGGGCGGCAAGGGGGTGGCGACGGGGCTGGGGGTGTTCGCCTACTGGATGCCCGGGCCCACGGCCTGGGCCGCCCTGGCCTTCGCCGCGGCGGTGGGGCTCACGCGCTACGTCTCCCTGGGCTCGATCCTCGCCGCCTGCGCCCTGCCCCTGGCCGGGGGCCTGATGGGCTACCCCGAGCCCTCCGTCTTCACCGCCGCCCTCATCGCCTCCTTCATCATCCGCCGGCACGCCGACAACATCCGCCGCCTCCTCCGGGGGGAGGAGAGCCGCCTCGGCCGAAAGCGCCCGGAGGGGAGCGCCTAGCGGATGGTCACCGGCTGCGCCCCCTTCTTCCTGCTCGCCCTGGCGGGCGTCGCCCTGGGGAGCTGGATCTTCGGCGGCCACCTCGCCGCCCGCCTCATGGGCCTGGGGGGCCTCGCCCTCTTCTTGCTCTACTACGCCCTCCTCAACTGGACGGCCCAGGCCCGCCTCAAGTTCCGCCGGGAGGAAGAGGAGGCGGAGGAGAGCCCCGGGCAGGGCTCCCGCCCGGCCCTGCGCGGCGAGGCGCGCGCGGAGTGGGCCCACTACCTGCGGGCCGAGGGCAGGATGCTCTGGCTGGGGGTGGGGGCGCTGGCGCTCGCGATCGGAGCGCTCATCGCCCGGAGGCGATAGGGGGCCCCGGCCCACCCGCGGGGTGAGCCCCTCCCCGGTGGCTCGCCGGACCCGGAGGCTCGACCGCGGGGGCGGGTTCGGGCATTGTGTGAATGTTCTGCCGGGCCATCCCCTCAGGGCTGAATGGTGGGCACCACCCAGCTTCCGGGTCTTGGCCCGGGTGAACAACCCTCATAAACTTCAGCTTGCCGCACCCCGCGCGCCGCTCTTATCCCGGGGAGGAAATTGAAATTGCCCGGCATCCGGCCCCTCTTCCGGTGGCTGTGCCCCTTCCTCCTCCTCCTGGGCCTCTCCCCCGGGGGGGCCGCCGCCCCGGCCGAGCCCCCCGCCCCCCGCGAGGAGATCGAGGCCCTCATCCGCCGCCTCGAGAGCCCCGCCGAGCGCGAGGCCCTGGTGCGCCAGCTCAGGCTCCTGCTCGAGGCCCAGAAGGGCGAGAAACCCGCCCCGGCGGAAAGCTCCCCCCCCGCCGAGACCTTCTACGCCGGCCTGATGCAGGCGGCGGGCGGAGCCCTGCGCCGCGGCCTGGCCGCCTCCCCCTTCGGGGGCAGGGGCTCCCGGGAGGGGCTCCGCTTCCTCGTGACCGCCTCGGTCCTCACCCTCCTCATCCTGGCCGCCGCCCTCCTCCTGAGCCGCCTCGCCCAGGGGGGCACGGCCCGCCTCTTCGCCCTGGGCCGGGGGCTGGGGGCGTGGGTGCCGGGCATCGAGCGGCGGCTGTTGCGCTACCGGCCCATCACCGCCTCCGGCCTCGTCCTCCTCATCTGGGCGCTGGCCGCCCTGCTGGCGCTGAGCGCCTGGGGGGTGCCGGCCCTGGACGCCCTCCTCTCCCAGGCGGGGCTGAGCCTGCT
>JBBTDR010000139.1:0-12663 GCA_038042665.1 Nitrospinota bacterium | reverse complement strand
CTTCACCCGCGTGGTGGATTCCCGGATGGGGCGCATGACAACCGTCTTGGGCCGGTCGGGGTGCAAGCTGTTCCCCCACCAGGTCGGGTTGGCCTCGAAGACCATCTTGAGGCCCTTGGTCCATGAACTGAGGACATATGGCCCCGAGCCGAAGGTCTCGCGCGCGGGGGCCGTCTTGGGCGCCTCCTTCGCCTTGGGCGAGATGACGAGGAAGTAGCGCTCCAGGCGGTGGAGGAGGCCGTTGTCCGGGCGCTTTAAGTGCCAGACGAACGTGTGGTCGTCCAGGAACTCGAAGCGATCTAAGTCTTCGAAGAAACCCCGCTGCACGCTCTTGAGCTCCGGGTCGCGGATGCGGTCAATCGTGTATTGGATGGCCGCGGTGGTCAGGGGGGTTCCGTCCGAGAACTTCACCCCCTTGCGGAGCCAGAACTTGTACTGCGTCGGGCCGAGCTTCTCCCATCTCTCCGCCAGCCAGGGGATGTTCTTCCCCGTCCGTGCGTCGGCCGAGACCAGCGTGTCATACGACCAGCGCCAGATCGTCAGCCCGATGCCGCTGGAGGAGACGTTGGGATCCATGGTGGGCGCGTCATCCGGCAGGACGACCGTGATGCTGCCCCTGTAGGCGTCTGCTCCCGGGGCCCAGGCCAGGGCGGCGACGAAGGTGAAAACCAACGCCAGTAGCTTCCTCATGGGAACCCCTCCCCCGAAACCCGCGAAGACCCAATGCCGCGCTTCGCACTGGAGGCGCGACAGAAGCGCACGCGCATAAGAGCAAGGCGGCACGAGACCCTCTCTTGAGTCCACGAGCCGAGGGCCGGCCCCAGTGGGAAAAGTCTATCGGGAAAAGCTCAACGCCACATATTTAAGACCGGCCAGTCTGTCATGTCAATGCGGGGTGCCCCGGAAATCGAAGAGGCATTTCGCCTCTCGGCGAGCGATGAAAGTGCTCAGCCGGAGCGTGTGACGGAAAATGGGCCGGTCCCCTCGGGAATCCCGCGGCGGCGGGCCGGAGAACGCCTAGCCGGCCATCCACCCCCCGTCGCTCGCGACCATGGCGCCGTTCATGAAATCGTTCTGCTTCGAGACCAGGAAGAGGGCGATGTCCGCCATCTCTTCGACCGCGCCGAACCTCCGGTTGGGGATCATCTCTTTCCTTTGCGCGACATGCTCTTCCCCCATGCGGCTGAGATTCTTGGCCACCCGGTCGCTGACGGTGAGGCCCGGCATGAGGCAGTTCACCCGGAGCCCTTGGGGGCCCAGTTCCACGGCCATGGCGCGGGCGAGATTGTGCATGGTGCACTTCGTCGCGCAGTAGAGAGAGAAGTTCTTGGCCCCCCGCTCGCCGTAGATCGAGCCGATCATGAGAATGCGGCCGCCCCCCTGCTGGACCATCAGGCGGGCCGCCTCCCGGGAGGCGAGGTAGGTCGCCTTGGCGTTCACCTCGAAGAGGAGGTTCACGTCTTCGTCCGTCGTCTCGAGAAAGGGCTTGACGAGGCGCGAGCCGGCGCAGTTCACCAGGATGTCCACCCCGCCCAGGAATCCGGCGCCGTCGCGGATCACCTCAGCCGCCCGTGATGCCTGGGAGAGGTCATAGCACTTCCCCCCCGCTTTCACCCCGGCCTTCGCAGGCGTCGATGGTCTTCCCGAGCCCCTCCCCGTCGCTTCCTCCCGCCGCCCAGATCGACGCCCCCTCGGAGGCGAACCGGCGGGCGATGGCCGCCCCGATCCCCGCCGAACCTCCCGTTATGATTGCCTTTTGGCCTTCAAGCACCTTGCCCGTCATCGGATGGCTCCTGGAAGTTGACAGCCTGAGGGCTGCCTCACTAGAGTGCGCCCCATCGGGAGATTTTCATCTGAATATAGGAACAAATGGTTCGGATCGGCAAATCGAATCCGCCGCTGCCGGAACGGGAGGAATTGGGGTTGAAGGCGGTCAGGGTCCATCGGTTCGGCCTCTCCCATCCCATGCGGGTCGATGAGGTGGAGGACCCGGTCCCCGGCCCCGGGGAGCTTCTTGTCCGCTCCAAGGCCGCCGCGGTGAATCCCGTCGACCTGATCACCCGGATCGGGAACTCCCGCCGCGCCAAGCTCCTCACGCTTCCCTACATCCCGGGGGACAACATCGCTGGCGAGGTCGTCGCGGCCGGCCCGGGCGCCGAGGGGTTCCGGGCCGGCCAGCGCGTTTTCGGGATCGCCTTCAGCAGCTATGCGGGCCTGGTCGTGGCCAAGGCGGCCTGGGTGGGGGAGCTTCCCGAGCCCTACGGCTACGAGGAGGGCGCCGCGCTCCCCTCGCCCTTCTTCACGGCCTGGAACGCGCTCGTCTATACGGCGAAAGCCGGGGCGGGCGAAACCGTGCTCGTTCACGGCGGCGCGGGCGGCGTCGGCAGCGCCGCGATTCAGCTGGCGAGGCGGTTGGGCTGCCGGGTGTTCGCCACTGTGAGCTCCAGGCAGAAGGCGGACTTCTGCAAATCCGCCGGGGCCGATGAGACCATCCATTACCGGGAAGAGGATTTCGCCGGCCGCTGCCTGGAGCTCACCGGCGGGCGGGGGGTGGACGTCGTCGTCGAGATATCGGCCGTCGAGAATTTCAAGAAGGACCTGGAGGCGATCCGCGCAAATGGCCGTATCGTGGTCGTCGGGGTCGGAATCGGCAAGGAGCTGACCGAGGCGAGCTTCCGGGTGCAGTCCCTGATGGAGAAGAACGCGGCCGTCCACGGGATCGTTTTCGCTCACTTGTTCCCCAGGCTTCCCGAGCTGATCCGCCGGCTCATGCCCTTGCTGCGGGAGGGAAAGTTCCGGATGCACATCGACCGCGCCTTTCCCCTCGAGGAGGCGAACGAGGCCCACGCCCAGCTCCAGGGCGGGAAGGTGCTCGGGAAGGTGGTGCTGAGGTTCTGACCCCGCCGCCGAGGTACAAGTGATGCGTTCCCGTCCTGGCCAAGCGCCGTCCGGATCTTCTGACGGGGCTCAGGTGCTCGGAAGAATTGGATGCAGTGCGTTCATCGTCTGGGCGCGCGCCGGCCCAACATCGGCTTGAAGAGGGGGATTCGGGGTGGGATGAACCCCCAATTCGGGATGCTCGGCGATACCCTTCTCTTTCTCCGTGAGGGAAGCATATGGAGACTCTGCCCGCCTTCGTACATTCATCCACCATGAAACGCAACGACCTCCTCGAGGGGGCCATCGATCTTCACATCCATTCCGGGCCGGATTGCGTGGAGCGCTGGGGCGACACCATCGACATCGCCCGGCTGGCCGTCGAGATGGGGATGCGCGGAATCGTGTTCAAGGACCACTTCCGCCCGACAACCCATAAAACCCTCCTGACGAGGAGGGCCGTGCCGGGCATCGAGCTTTTCGCCCTCCATGCCTGCAACCACCCCTGCGGGGGGCTGAATTACCGGTGCGTCATGATGTCGATCGAGGAGGGCGTCACGGTCATCCAGATGCCGACGATGGACTCCGTGTTCCAGCACAGCAAGCCGAGAGGGCACCTTTTTACGCACTTCCTCTTCGGGACCGAGGGGTACGAGCCCATCGGCATCTACAATCCGGGGACGAGGGAGCTGAAGGACGATCTTCTCCGGATCATTGGGGCAGTCAGGAAATACGATCTTGTTCTGTCGAACGGCCATCTCTCCGCGGATGAGACCATCGATCTGTTCCAGAAGGCGATCGCGATGGGGGTGAAGCCCGAGCGGTGCATGGTCGAGCACCCAAACGGCAGCCCCGAATCCTTCATCATGGATAAGATGAAGATCATGGCCGATATGGGCGTTTACCTGAACATCTCCTTCAATGCGGTGAACCCCCTCTTCGGCGCAAGACATCCCAAGGAGGCCGCCGACATCATCCGGACCATCGGGGCGGAGCACTGCACCCTCATCACGGACGGAGGGAACCACCTGGCCCCCCCGCCGGCCGACGGAATGCGCGTGTTCGCGAACATGCTCATGCACCTGGGAATCCCGCGGAAGGACATCGACCTCATGATCAAGACCAACCCCGCCAAGGTGCTCGGGCTGGATTGAATGGTTGGGGAGCCCCGTGGTCCCTCCGAGGGGGGCCGGCGAAGGCCCCCTTAAGAACCTTCTTCAAGTGAGGACGCTTCATCGTGAAAATTCTCCGCTTTGATGATGATCGGGTGGGGGTGCTGAAAGAGGGGAGCCGCGTCGTCGACGTGAGCGCGGCGATCAGTCACAGGGAGTGGAAGGATCCGCAGGGGGTGATGGAGGAGGTGATCGGGGATTTCGGGAGATACAGGGGGGAGTTCGAGCGGATCGCCGCCCGGGAGAAGGGAGTCCCCCTGGAGAGCGTCCGGCTTCTCGCCCCAATCCCCCGGCCCGGCAGGTGCCTGGGGGCCTTCCTGAACTACTTCGACCAGCCCGGCCGCGCCCTGGACACCCTGCCGCTCGAGTTCTTCTACAAGGATCCCTCCCTCTTGGGGCCGGGGGGCGCCATTGAGCTGCCGGACATCCCCGAGGTCACCGAATACCAGACCGAGGCGGAGCTGGCCTTCGTCATCGGGAAGGCGGCGAAGAACGTCCGGGCGGAAGAGGGGATGGATTACGTCTTCGGCTACGTGCCCTTCTTCGACATCTCGGTCCGGGGCATCACGCGCTACACACGCTTCCTGACCAAGGGGCAGGGCAGCCACGGCCCCTGCGGCCCGTGGATCACCACCAAGGACGAGGTTCCCGATCCCCACAAGCTCCGGGTGAGGTCCTGGGTCAACGGGGAACCCGCCCAGGACTACAGCACCGACCACATGGCCCACAAGATTCCCGCCCAGGTGGCCTGGCTGAGCCGCTTCGTCCGGCTCGAGCCCGGGGACGTCGTCGCCACCGGCACCTACCACGAGGGGCGCAAGGGCCTGCTCGACGGGGACGCGCTGGAGATCGAGATCGAGGGCTTGGGGAAGGCCCGGTTCCTGGCCCAGGGGCGGTGGTTCCCGAGGGCCGGGGCGGCTGCCCTCCCGCAGACCCCCCGCGCGCCGGGGGTGGCCGACGCGAGCACGATCACCCGCGTCTAGTGTCCTGTCCCGGAAATAGATTTCAAAATCAAGCCTCACAGGCGAGGGTTGCCATTCCGAGCGCCAGCGAGGAATCTTCTTCCGAAAAAGCAGAGTCACTCTTCTCAGCGCTTCCCTCCCAAAACCGCATTCCTATGTGAGACGTGCCCTCATGCCGCTCCTGCCTTCCTTCAGGCTCGGGCTATCGTTGCTCTCCCAGGGGCGGTGGGGCGTGGTGGTGCCATCGGGTGTCGGCCACTCGACGAAAAAGAAGGAATGTGCGTACAATCATCCCGCTCCAGGTGGACAACCGAACCGGGTTTTCCCGGCCTGACGCTGCGGTCATTTCAGGGGTCATTCCATCGGCCGTATTTCAGCGAGATGGTCTTTTCGCCGATTGGCGAGGGGCTTTGCTTCGGGCAATGGGGAGGAGGGGCGATGCTTCAAAGCAAGAAATGTTTTTTCTTCTTGGCGTTGCTATGGGCGATTTTCGTGGTGGCCGGTCCGTCAGGCGCCGAACCCAAGGGAAGGCTGGTCCTCGGCATGGCCGGCGAGCCGACCACGTTCGACCCGCACATCATCACCAGTCCGCCGCAGGGCACGGTTTTTCCGCTCGTTTTCGACACGCTGCTCTTCCGCGACAACAACGGGAAAATCGTTCCCACCCTGGCGGCATCGTACCGTTTGGTGGACCCGAACGTGTGGGAATTCAAGCTTCGCGAAGGGATAAAATTCGCCAACGGCGAGCCCGTGGACGCTCAGGCGGTCAAGTACAGCCTCGAACGCATTGTCGACCCCAAGACGCAGAGCCGGCAGGTCAGCCTCTTCCGCAGCATCTCCCGCGTGGAGGCGGTGGACCCTCTCACCGCGCGGATCCACACCAAGTCGCCGGACATGTTCCTGCCCACGGCGCTTGCCCAGTACGGCCAGATCGTTCCCCCCAAGCACTACCAGGGCCATGACCTGAAGTTCCTGGCGGCCAACCCGGTGGGCAGCGGTCCTTACCGCTTGGTGCGCTGGAAGAAGGGCGAGGAGCTGATCTTCGAAGCTAGCCCGGCGTACCGGGCGGCGTCCAGTATCCGGATCAAGACCGGGGTCGTGAAGATCATCCCGGAGCCGACCACCCGCGTCGCCGCCCTGGTGGCGGGGGACATCGATATCGCCGAGGATGTGCCTCCTCAACTGGCCCCTCTCGTGAAGTCCAAGCCCGGCCTTGAGGTGGTTTCGGACAAGTCCCCCCGGGTCTGCTACGTCCTCATGATCGTGAAGCCGGGCACCCCCTGGGCCGACGTCCGGGTGCGCAAGGCGCTCAACTATGCCAAGGACGTGGACAGCCTCGTGACGCACCTCCTCCAGGGCTACGGCCGCAAGATTGCAACCAACCTCATACCGGCCAGCTTCGGCCACAATCCCGGCCTCAAGCCCTATCCCCACGACCTCGAGGCGGCCAAGAAGCTGATGGCCGAGGCCGGCTACGCGCAGGGCTTCAGCGTCGACATGTACGTCCCCATCGGCCGCTACCTGATGGGCAAGGAGGCGGCCGAGGCCGTCGCGGGCCAGTTTGAGAAGGTCGGTGTGAAGGTGCGCGTCCGGGCGGTGGAGTGGGCCAACCTGACCAAGATCATGCAGAGGCGCTGGGAGCCAGACGCCCCGCCCTATTGGTGGTACTCCTGCCGCCTGGACACCACCCTCCACGCCGAGGGGATGTATGCGGGGACGATCACCAGCGATTCGACGTGGGGCGGATTCCGCGATCCCGAAATCGACAAGACCATCGAAGCGGCGCGGGCCGAGACCGATGAAGAGCAGCGCGAGAAAAAGTACCGGGATCTCGATCGCATCCTCCATGCGGAGAAGCTTCCGCTGGTCTTCCTGTACAACCAGGATCAGATTGCCGCCAAGAAGGCAAAGGTGGACTGGAAGATGAGGCCGGACACCCTCATCCTGATCTCGGAGGCGGGCTGGAAGTGAAGTCATGAGCCCCGCCTGAGCGGCGGCCTGAAGTGCCTCGGGGCAGGAATCCGGTGGAAGGCGGCGCCGAAGCACGGAAGGGGATGGCTCAGGGGGGGAGGGTGGACCGGCCATGCAGCGCGGGATGAGCGGCTACGTCGTTCACCGGTTTCTCGAGACCTTTGTCCTGCTGAACTTCGTCCTGATTTTCGTCTTCTTGCTCCTCCATCTCACCGGGGATCCCGTCGCGGTGATGATGCCCCAGGATGCCACCCAGGAGGACATCGAGCGGCTGCGGCGCCAGATGGGGTTCGACAAGCCCCTGGCGGTCCAGCTGTGGGAGTTCTACGGCCGCGTCCTGCGGGGCGACTTCGGCCAGTCCTGGGAGCACGGGGAGTCGGCGCTGAAGGTTGTCCTGGACCGTTTCCCGGCGAGCCTCGAGCTCACCGCCGCGGCCTTCCTGATCTCGGTTCTTGTCGGCATTCCGCTGGGGGTGGTGGCAGCCTATAAGGAGGATACGGTCTACGACCGCAGCTGCATGGTCGGGACGGTGCTGGGGCAGGCCGTGCCGGACTTCTGGCTGGGCCTGGTGCTGATCCTCGTGCTCTCGGTGTGGGCGGGCCTCCTGCCCTCCTTCGGCCGGGAGGGTTGGCCCCATCTCATCATGCCCGCCTTCGTCGCGTCCACCTATCACACGGCCCGGCTGGCCCGGCTGATGCGGTCCCAGATGCTCGAGGTGATGCGGCAGGACTACATCCAGACCGCGCGCTCCAAGGGGCTGGAGGAGCAGGTCGTGCTGTTTCGCCATGCCCTGAAGAACTCGGCCATCCCCATCGTCACGGTGCTGGGGATCGACCTGGGCGTCATGCTCGGCGGCACCGTCATCATCGAGACGGTGTTCGCCTGGCCCGGTGTGGGGCGGCTGGCCATTGAGTCGATCCACAAGCGCGATTTCCCGGTCGTCCAGGTGACGGTTTTCCTCCTGGCGGCGATTTTCGTGCTGATCAACCTGGCGGTGGACATCCTGTACGCCTACTTGGACCCGAGGATCGAGCACAAATGATCAGCCGCGCGGTGGAAGCGGCCCCCGTCCCTTCGTTGGCCGGCGCTGAGGAAGGGCCGGGCGCGCGGAGGCAGGTCTTCCGCTCCTTCCGGAAGCAGAAGTCCGCGTTGCTGGGGGTGACGCTGCTGGCGGTGGTGGTGGCGACCGCCCTGCTGGCGCCCCTGATCGCTCCCATGGATCCGCACGCCCAGTCCCTGCCCCGCTCGATGAAGCCCCCGCTCTGGTCCTCCGAGGGCCGCGTTTACTTGATGGGCACGGACCATCTGGGGCGGGACCTGTTCAGCCGGATCATCTACGGGTCCCGCGTCTCGATCGTCGTCGGTTTCTTCTCGGTGGTGTTCTCGGGGGGGATTGGCCTCGCTGTCGGGTTGCTGGCTGGCTACTACGGAGGAAAAGTCGATTATTTGCTGATGCGGTTGGCGGACTTCGTCCTGGCCTTCCCATTCATCCTGCTGGCCCTGTCGCTGATCTCCATCCTGGGCCCGAGCCTGATGTTGATCATCATGGTCATCTCCCTCCGGCTGTGGACGGTCTACGCCCGGGTGGTGCGGGGGGAGGTTTTGTCCTTGCGGGAGCGGGAATTCGTCCAGTCGGCCCGGGCCGTCGGCGCGGGTGATCTTCGGCTCCTCGTCCGCCATGTCCTCCCGAACGTTCTGGCCCCGGTCATCATCATCGGCTCGCTGTACCTGGGGCGGATGATCATCATCGAGGCGGGCCTCAGCTTCCTGGGGCTGGGGGTTCCTCCCCCGACACCCACCTGGGGCGGCATCCTGAGCGAGGGACGCTCTTTCCTCTACGTCGCGTGGTGGGTTGTCACCTTCCCCGGGCTCGCGATCATGCTGACCGTGCTCGGGGCCAATCTGGTGGGGGACTGGCTGCGGAACGTCCTGGACCCGCGGGTGCGGGGAATCGAAGTCGGGCAGCGCCGCTAAAAAGGGGGATTCAGGCGCGTCATTCGAAAAACGCCGCCTGGGGGGGGCGGCCGGGGCCGTACGGCATACCGAGGGGAGGGACGGAAGCGATGTTTTTCAACCTGGAACGGGCGCGGGGGCTCATGAAGCAATTCGGGATCGACGTCCTCGTCGCGAGCACGCCCGAGAACGTCACCTACCTCTCGGGGTCCGTCAGCTGGTCGCACAAGGTGTACTCATACTCCGTTCATATGTTTGGCATCTTCCCGCGCGACGAGGGTGTCTCGCCGGCCCTCGTGGTCCCCAACCAAGAAGCCACCTACCTCTCCGCCCAGAACTCCTGGATTAAGGAGCATTACGCCTACGGCGCCAAGAGCGCCCTCGTGGTGCCGCAGGGGGAGGCGCCCACCAACGATGAGGAGGCGACCTTCCTCGGCATCATGAACAACGACGGGCGGCGGAAGGGCGGGGCCGCGGCCTCGCTCGCCCAGGCTCTCAAGGAACGCGGGCTGGAGAAGGCCCGGATCGCCCTGGACGGGGAGCGCATCCTGGCCGGCCTGGACCGACAGATCCGCGAGGCTCTTCCGGCAGCCGACATCGTGGAGGGGGCGGACCTGTTCCGGCTCATCCGGATGGTGAAGACCCCCGACGAGCTCCAGGCCATGCGGGCGGCCGCCGCGCTCAACGAGAGGGCCGCCACGGCGGCCTCGAACGCCGTCGCGGCGGGGGCCACGGAGAAGGAAGTGGCCACCGTCTACTACACCGAGGTGTCGCGGGGGGGCGGGCGGTGGCACTGGTACCATTTCGGCTCGGGCCGCCGCTCGATGGCGATCTTCCCCCCCACCCACAAGAAGATCCAGAAGGGCGACATGTGGGTCTTCGACGCGGGCCTCACCCTGAACGACTACCGGGCGGACACGGGCTGGGGAGGAGTGATCGGGGAGCCGGCGAAGCGGCAGCTCCAGCTCTGGGACGCCTCCAAGGCAGGGTACGACGCCGCCCTCTCGGTGGTGAAGGCGGGGGTGCTCCCCTCGCAGATCTTCCGGGCGGCGCTGAAGGCGACCCAGGCGTTGCTGCCCGGTCACGACGGGCGCTTCTGCGGGCACGCGATCGGCCTCGAGGCGCGTGAGCTTCCCTACGTCCTGGCCGACCCGGGCCCGATCCAGAGCCCTTTCCTTCCCCCGACGACCGACATCCCCTTGGAGGAAGGGACCACGATCTGCGTCGAAAACCCGTGCCGCATGTTCGGCGTCGGGGGCGCGTCGGAGGAGCAGACGCTCGTCGTCACCCGCACGGGTTACGAGTTTCTGGTCCCGGGGGATCGGAAATTCTGGGAGATACCCGCCTGAAGTGATTTTTCGACGGCCGATTTTATGGCGCTCAATTCCCCGCGCGGATTATAGGTTTGCATCCGTGGAGCCCAACGAGTTCGCAATGATTTCGCCGATTCGTGCCTGCTGAGAAGGGTCCAAATCCGAAAGTTCCCTGGATGTTCCTGTCTCACGGGCGTTCCGTCCAAAAACCCACCGGAACCTTAGGCCGCTTGGCGGCTAGACGCGCCAGGGAGAGGGCGTGGAGGGCGGCGGATTTTACGCGGCCCCGCGCCGGCTCCCGGGAAGGCCTGGCCGCGGGTGGGCCTGCTTCGCGGGCATCGCGGCCCCGAAGCTGGCGGGCCGCCGCTGCCTGAAACCGCATGGCGTCCCGCCTCAAGTCAGGAAGAACTTTCTGGCGAGCCGATCCCAGTCGGAGGGGTCCAGGCTCCGCGCCATCCCCTCGACGGGCAACCCGCCGTCCTGGGAGAGTAAACCGAGGTCGGGGGAGAGCCTGCCGCTGAGCTCCTGGCACACTTCCTCCATCCACCGCCGGGCGAAGCCGCCCGAAAGCAGGCTCTTGGAATTGGCCCCGAGCCGGGTCGCCTCCACCTTGAGAAGCCAGCCCTCGCCATAGGGATCCGCGTTCAGGGCGGCCGGGGAGCGCATCGCCCGCTCGTTCACCTCCACGACCGTCCCGTCCACGGGCGAGAGCATGTCCACCGACTTCGAATCCCACACCAGGCTCCACCCCTTCTCCCCCTGTCCGAGCCGGGCCCCGACCTCAGGCAGCCGGACCGCCGAGACCCTGCCCACCAGCTTGTGGGAGAAATCGTCCATCCCCACCGTCACGATCTTCCCGGCGTCCGCCCGCGCCCAGGCGTGCCCGGGGTGGAAGCCGAGCCCATCGGGGACGACGAACCAGTCCGCCACGTGCCCCAGGACCCGCGAAACCCCGGTCTCGGCGGCCGGCGCGGCGGCCTTCGTCCCGTTCACGAACCGCCAGAAGGGGATGAAGAGCAGGAGGAAGGACACCGCGATGAAATATTCCTCCGCCTTGACCGAATACATCGTCAGGAAGTCGTGATGAATCATGGCGTCCTCCGCTCCACTAATGGCCTCTCCGGTAATTCGGGCGCCCGCGGAGCACCGGCATCCGGTTCACGATCCAGCGGAACGTCAGCAAACCGAGGGTGACGATGGTGACCGAGACGAGCACCTCCATCCAGCTGGGCACGTAGCGATCCGGAAGGCTCCAGTTGTAGGCGACCACGGCGACGTTCAGCCGGTTGACGACGATCCCGATCACCGTCAGGGCCGCCGCCGCCCGGGTCAAGGCGACGTTCCTCTCCCTGGCGCCGTGGGCGAAGAGGAAGCACGGGAGAAGGATGAACCCGATCATCTCCACGAGGAACCAGCGCCCATAGGGGGTGTTCAGCAGCTTCCAGTGCCCTCCCTCGGCGATCCCCAGGAGCTTCATGAAGAAGTAGGAGAAGAGCACGACGGACGCCGCCTTCCCCAGCCCAAGGGCGAGCCCGTCGACGTCCACGTGCTCCTGGTCCCGAAGCTGATCCCGGAAGATCTTGTGAGACAACGACGTTTCCACAATCACCATGCTGAGTCCCGCGATGATGCTCGAGACGAAGAAGTAGAGCGGGATGAAGGGCGAGTACCAAAGCGGGTGGATCTTCGCCGGCGCCATGAGGAACAGGGCCCCCAGCGACGACTGATGGAGCGTCGACAGCACCACGCCGGAGACCACGAGCCCGATCGTGATGCGCGAAGCCCAGCGCCGCGCCCTCTCCAAGCCGAGCCATTCGAACACCGCCGGCGAGAACTCCAGGGACAGGACGGCGAAGTAGAGGAGGACGCACCACGCCACCTCGAACATCACGGAGGTGACCCCGTGGGAGTAGACGATGGGGTACGGCAGGCGCCAGGGCTGCCCCAGGTCCACCAGGAGCCCGACAACCACAAAGAAGTACCCCAGGAAGGCCGTCAGGATCGCGGGGCGCACCACGGGGTGGTATTCCTTCAGCCCGAAGAGATGCACGGCGCCCGCCAGCACATATCCGCCCGCCGCCAGGGCGACGCCGGCCAGGACGTCGAAGGCGATCCAGATCCCCCAGGGATTCACCTGGGACAGGTTCGTGACGGCGGCCAGGCCGAAGATGAAGCGATAGGCGATCACGGGGAGCCCCATGAGGAGGATCAGCCCCGCGGCGGCGTTGAACGGCGTGAGCAGGCTCCTCAGGTACTCCTTGGGCGTCAGGCCCATCAGGAGCTTCTCCCGGAACCAGCCGGGGGCGGGGGGCCGCTTCTCAGCGTTCGCGATCATGACGCGCCTCCTGTCGATCGACGCTCTTGCGCTCGGCTTCTTCCCGGTTCTTCGCGAACGCGTGGATCGCGAGGAGGAAG
>JBBTDR010000138.1:0-2003 GCA_038042665.1 Nitrospinota bacterium | reverse complement strand
AGGCAGTTGACCACCTGATAGCACACCCCGATGAGGGTCACGTCCGCGCCCGGCCGCTTCACCGCCGCCTGGCCGAAGGGGACGAGATGCTCCCCCTCGGGCACCGGGCCCTTCAGTTTGTAGAGCATCTTGTGCTCGATGAACATGACGGGGTTGTCGTCCCGGATGGCGGTCTTGAGGAGGCCCTTGCCGTCGGCCGGGTCGCTGGGGACCGCGACCTTGATGCCGGGCACCTGCATGAACCAGGCCTCGAGGCACTGGCTGTGGGTCGGGCCGTACTGCACGCCCCCGCCTCCCGGGGAGCGCACCACGAGGGGCACCGAGATCTGCCCGCCCAGCATGTAGCGCAGCTTGGCCGCCTGGTTGATGAGGGGGTCCATGGCCAGCATGATGAAGTCGAGGAACATGATCTCGACGACGGGGCGGTAGCCCGCCATGGCGGCCCCCACCCCCGCCCCGACGAAGCCCAGCTCGCTGATCGGGGTGTCGCGGACGCGGTCCTTGCCGAAGCGGGCGGCCAGCCCCTTGGTCACGCCGAAGACGTAGGCGAGCTCGACGTCCTCCCCGAGGATGAAGACCTTCTCGTCCCGCTCCATCTCCTCGTGGAGGGCTTCGTTCAGGGCTTCCACAAAAGCAATCTCACGCATGCGCCTTCTCCCTTCTGGCTCCCTGCCGCCCTTCCCCGGGCGCCGGCTGCCTACGCGTAGACGTCCTCCAAGGCCGACTCGAGGGTGGGCAGCGGGCTTTTCTCGGCGAACTCGACGGCCGCCGCCAGCTCCCGCGCCACCTCATCGGCGGCGGCCTTCTTCTCGGCCCCGGTCAGCTTGAACAGCCGCTCCGCCGCCACGACGGGGTCGCGCTTGCGCCACTGCTCGACCTCCTCCTTCGTCCGGTAGGGGCCGAACTGCGGGTCCCCGCGGGAGTGCCCGAAGAAGCGGTAGGTCTTGGCCTCGATGAGGGTGGGGCCCTCGCCCCGCCGGGCGCGGGCGACGGCCTCCCGCGTGGCCTCGTAGACCGCCATCACGTCCATGCCGTCCACGGTGACGCCCGGGGCGTTGTAGGACTGGGCGCGCAGGCTGATGTCCCGCACCGAGGTCGAGCGGGTCACGTGGAAGCTCACGGCGTAGTGGTTGTTCTCGCAGAAGAAGACGACCGGCAGCTTCCAGATCGCGCAGAGGTTCATGGACTCGTGGAAGCTGCCCTGGTTGGAGGCGCCGTCCCCGAAGAAGACCACCGCCACCCGGCCCTTCCGCTCGAGCTGATAAGCCAGGCCCATCCCGGCGGCCATGGGCATGTTCGCCCCCACGATGGAGTGGGCGCCGTAGTGGCCCTTGGAGATGTCGGCGATATGCATGGAGCCGCCCCGGGCCTTGCACAGCCCCGTGGACTTGCCCAGGAGCTCGGCCATCATCTCGTTGAGGCGGGTGCCCTTGGCGATGGAGTGGCCGTGCCCGCGGTGGGTGGTCAGGATGGCGTCGTCCGGGTTGAGGGCGGCGCACACCCCGACCGAGCAGGCCTCCTGGCCGATGCTCACATGGACCGCGCCCTTGATCCGCCCCGCCATGAAGAGCTCATCCGTCTTCTCCTCGAAGCGGCGGATGCGGAGCATGGTGCGGTACATGCGGAGATAGTCGTCCCGCGACAGGGACCGGGACGCGGACTTCGATTTCGCCTTCGTGGCCACGGGGTCTTTCCTCCCAAGGAGGAGCCGTCACGTCAGCTGCCGGCGCCGGGAAACCCCATGAGTATCACACCCCCCACCGGGGTTCAACGGGCCGGGGCCTCCCCGCCCTCGCGCCCGAGCACGCGGTAGCGGAGGAACATCTCTTCTCCCTCCTGGCGGGCTTCCTCAAGCTTCAAGCGGAGGAACCCGCCAGAGGAAAATCCCTCCCCGTCGAGCAGGGTGGGGGCGGATACCCCTCCCGCCAGCCAGGGGGTCAGGGTCACGTGGAGGGCGTCCAGGAACCCCGCGCGGGCGAACATCCAATGGAGCCCCCCTCCCC
>JBBTDR010000137.1:0-1779 GCA_038042665.1 Nitrospinota bacterium | reverse complement strand
CGCTGGGAGCTCGACCGGGCGGGCCACCGCCACGTGAAGCTCTTCGTGAGCGGCGGCGTCGACGAGGAGAAGATCCTCGAGCTCAACGAGGCCGTGGACGGCGGCTACGGCGTGGGCACCGCCATCAGCTCGGCCACCACCATCGACTTCTCGATGGACATCGTCGAGATCGAGGGCGAGGCCGTGGCCAAGCGCGGCAAGTTCTCGGGGGCGAAGCACCTCCTGCGCTGCCGCGACTGCGGGGCCGAGCGCGTCATCCCCATGGACCGGCCCTACGGCGACTGCGAGGGCTGCGGCGGGGTGATGGAGCAGCTCCTCGCCCCCGTCATGAAGGAGGGCGAGCCCCTCTCGCCGCCCGCGCCGCCGCGCCAGCTGCGCGAGCGCGTCCTCGCCCAGCTTCACCGCGTGAGCCTGGAGCCGGCGTGATGGGCGAAGCACCCAGCCGCTTCGATCCGGTCCGGGCGTTCATCGCCCCGCGCCGCCGCTTCCTCCTCCTCACCCACGTCGGCCCGGACGGGGACGGCCTCCTCGCCTGCATCGCCTTCAGCCGCTGGCTCCGCGCCCAGGGCAAGGAGGCCACCGTGGTGACCGAGGGGCCGCCCCCGGGCTTCGCCGCCGCCTTCGACCCCGAGGGCCTCGTGCGCGGGCGGGAGGACTTGCTCGCCGCCGGGGACTGGGCCGCGCGCTTCGACGGGGTCCTCGTCCTCGACACGGGCAAGGCCAACCGCCTCGGGAGGCTGGAGGAGCCCGTGGTGGCGAGCGGGCTCCCCGCCGCGGTGCTCGACCACCACATCGCCGAGCCCGACAACTTCGACTGCCCCTCCGCCATCGACTCCCGGGCCGCCGCCGTGGGGGAGATGATCCTCGACTTCCTCGAGGAGGAGGGCTACGGCTTCGGCGACCCCCTCATCGTCCGCTGTCTCCACGCCTGCCTCGTCTACGACACGGGCCAGTTCCGCTTCACCAACACCACCGCCAAGACCCTGCGCTGGGTGGCCCGGCTGGTGGAGCTGGGCGCGTCGGCGGGCGAGGCCTACTCCATCTTCTGGGAGTCGCACGGGGCGGGCTCGGTGCGCCTCATGGGCCTCTTGATGGGCCGGTTCAAGCTCGAGTGCGGGGGGCGCCTCGCCTGGTTCACCCTCAGCCAGGCGGAGCTGGATCGCTACGGGGTGCGGCGCGACGAGACGGACGAATACATCTCGCTGCCCCGGGGCATCCAGTCGGTCGAGGTCGTCGCCTTCTTCTCGGAGATCGAGGGGGGCCGGGTGCGGGTGAGCCTGCGCTCCAAGGGCAAGGTCGAGATCCACGGCGTCGCCCAGCAGTTCGGCGGGGGCGGCCACGCCTTTGCCTCGGGCGCGCGCAAGCGCGGCACCCTGGAGGAGGTCTCCCGCCAGGTGGTGGAGGCCCTCGCCCAGCAGATCCGCGCGGTCCTCGGGCCGGACGGGGGGTAGCCCGCCGCGGGCCCTTCGCGGATTCCGCAGGGGCGGCCGGCCGCTCGCCCCTGCATGTCCCCGGGGCGAAGAGACAAGAAATGTGGCGCTTTCCTCAGATGCCCCTCTCCTTGAAGACGTTGAGCGAGGCGTGGACGGCCCCCACGGCGTGGGGCCCCCCGGCGTAGTAGGCGCACACCATGATGATCTCCTCGATGTCCTTCCGGGTCATCCCCACGTTCAGGGCGGCGTGGACGTGGTACTCGATCTCCCGGCTCATCCCCCGGGCGATCAGGATGCCCAGGATCACCGCCTCGCGCGTCTTGTCGTCGATGCCCTTGCGCTCGTA
>JBBTDR010000136.1:0-14364 GCA_038042665.1 Nitrospinota bacterium | reverse complement strand
ATCGGCTGGCCGTCAAAGAGGATCTCCCCGCCGTCGGGACGCTCCAGCCCGGCGATGCAGCGGAGGGTGGTGGTCTTGCCGCACCCGCTGGGGCCGAGCAGGGCCACGCACTCGCCCTCCGCCATGGCGAACGAAATGCCCTTCACCGCGGCGAAGTCGCCGTAGGATTTCGTCACGTCCTGGAGGACGAGCTTCTCCGCCATGCGCTAACGGCTCCTCAGCCCCGCCCGCGACAGCATCTGCTGGGAGGCCGCGGTGAGCGCCAGCCCCCCGGCGATGACCAAGGTCGAGAGCGCCGCCATGGGGGGGAAGAGGTTCTCCTCCGAGAGCTCGTAGATCGAGACCGCGATCACCTCGTTGCCGCCCGAGTAGAGCAGGATCGAGGAGCTCAGCTCGCGCACCATGATGACGAACACGGTGATCGCGCCCGCCACCAGCCCGGTCCGCACCAAGGGAAGATCCACATCGAAGAGCGCCCGGGCCGAGGAGGCGCCCAGGGTCTGGGCTGCCTCGGAGAGCTCCCTGCCGATCTGGCGGAAGGCCCCCCGCGCGAGCATGAACACCAGGGGCACCCCTTTCACCGTATAGGCGATGAGCAGAATCCAGATGGTGCCGTAGAGGTGGATGGGCGGGCCGCCGAAGGCGAAGATGAGCCCCACCGCCAGGGCGATGCCCGGAAAGCTGAACGAGAGCAGCACCAGAAGCGTCAGCAGCTCCCTCCCGGGGAGCTCCGTCCGGGCCACGATCCAGGCCAGGATCAGCGCCACGAACGCCGACGCCACCGCCGCCAGGGAGGCAAGGAAGAAGCTGTTGCGCAGCCCCGCCCGCGTCAGGTCGGACTCGACCAGGACGTACCAGAAATTCTTCAAGCTGAAGTTCGCCAGGCTCAAGGGCGCGCCAAAGACCTTCACGAACGAGATGGCCAGCAGGGTGACGAACGGCAGGGCGATGGTCACCCCGAGCACGAGGAGGGTGCATCCCCCCAAGAGATACCGCCAGGGGCCCAGGTCCAGCCGCTGGGGGTGGCTTGCCGCGCCGGCGATGGTCACGAACTGCCGCCGCTGGAGCATGCGCCGCTGCAGCCAGAGAATCCCGATCGTGACCAGGATCATGGGCACCGCGACGGCGGCGGCCAGCTCGAACTTCGGCGGGGCCGCGAAGAGGGCGTAGATCCGCGTGGCCATCGTGTAGAACTGGAACGGCATCCCGATCATGGCGGGGGCCCCGAAGAGGGCGATGGAGTCCAGGAACACCAGGATGCCCCCCGCCAGGATCCCCGGCAGCACGAGCGGGAGGGTGGTGGACAGGAGGGTGCGCAGCTTGGAGGCCCCGAGCATGTCCGAGGCCTCCTCCAGGGCCGGGTCCATGTTCTCGAGGGCCGCCGCCGTGCTGAAATAGACGAAGGGGTAGAGATGGGCCGAGAGCACGAAGATCAGGCCCCAGATGGAGAAGATGTTGAAGGGGCTAGCCGCCAGGCCCAGGAGTTCCTTGAGGAACACGTTGATGTATCCGGCCCGCGGGCCCAGGAGGATGATCCAGGCGACCGCGCTCAGGAAGGAAGGGGTGGTGAACGAGACCACCACCATGAGCGGCACGATGCGCCGGAAGGGCATGTTGGTCCGCGCGACGCCCCAGGCCAGGGGGACCCCCAGCAGCAGCGAGAGCCCGATGCACCCCGCTCCCACCCACACCGAATTGATGAGCGAGCTCAGGATCTCTGCGTCCGTGAAGACGCGGATGTGGTGGGCGAGGGTGAACCCCCCGCCCGGCGCGCGGAAGCTGCGGACGAATAGGATGCCCAGGGGATAGACGATGAACACCGTCAAAAGGACCGCGACGGCGAGGAAGAGGGCGAACCGCCCCTTCTCACCGCGCAAGTCGGCGAGCCATCCGTGCCGCATGGCCAACATGTCCTTCATCGCCTCGGGTCCATCGCCCCTGCGAGAGTCTTCCTACTTGCCGGCCATGATCTTCTTGAAGGTGCTGATCACCTCGTCTTTTTCCTTCTCGAACTTGTCGTAGTCGATCGACAAGAATTGCAGCTGGGACAAGGGCGGGTTGCCCGCCGGAGGCTTCACGTCCGTCCGCGCGGCGTAGAAGGCCTCGGGCATCTTGGTCATGAACTCCTGGTTTTCCACCGACGTGTAGTAGTCAAGGAACAGCTTCGCGGGGTTCGGGTGGGGGGACGTCTTGGGGATCACGGCATAGTGGACGAAGATGATGACCCCCTCCTTGGGGTAGACGATCTCGAAGGGCTGCCCCTGGTTCACTTGGGCCGTCAGGTAGAACGACATGGCGACCGCCGCGATGGGGGCCTCCTTGGTGGACATCATCTTGGGGATCGCGCCGATGCTCTGTGTCATGAGTGGCTTGTTGGCGGCCAGCTTCTTGTAATAGTCCCACCCGAACTTGTCCTTAAGGACCATGACCGTCATCGCGGTGGAACCAGAATATGAGGGGTCGGAATGGCCGAGCATGCCCTTCCAGCGGGGATCGGCCAGATCCGCCCACGCCTTGGGGCCCTGGTCCGCCGGGACGACCGACTTGTTGTAGCCGAACAGGATCATCAGCGGGAACAGGGGGACCAGGACGCGCTTCGAATCGCGGAAGCGCGGTTCGAACTTGTCCTCCCACGCGGGCTGGTAGGGCAGCAACTTGCCCTCGTCCCGCCATTTGAAGAGCATCGCGGGCTCCGAGAAGGAGACGGCGTCCACCATCCGGATGTTCGACTGCCACTCCGCCTCGACCATCTGGATGACCTGGTTCGTCCCCTTCCGAACGAGCTTCACCGGGATGCCGAATCTCTTCGTGAACCCCTTCACCACCTCGTTCGCCACCTCCCGGGATATGGAGGTGTAATGAACCACCTCCCCTTCCTTCTTCGCCGCGGCGATCAGCTTCGGATCGTATGGATCGGCCGCGGGGGCGGCCTGCGGGAACCCGAGGAAAGTCACCGCGGCCCAGAACGCAACGAGGAGGACGGCGACCGGATGCCTCATGACCATTCTCCTTCTCAGGGGTTGGCCTGCTGCCCGCTTAGATGTAGTGCGATGCTCCCCCGTCGACTTCGACCGTGACCCCAGTGACGAAGCTCGCCCGGTCCGAGGCCAGGAACACCACCACGTTCGCCACTTCCTCCGCCGTGCCCAGGCGCCCCAGGATGGAGATGCGCTCGCGGTTGCGCTTGGCCTCCTCGACGGAGATGCCGAGGCGCTGGGCGATCCACCCGATCCGCTCGGGCATCCCCTCCGTGAAGATCGGCCCCGGGCACACGTTGTTCACCCGCACGCCGTGCTTGCCCCCCTCGTGGGCGAGCGTCTTGGTGAAGCTGTTGAGGGCGGCCTTGGTCAGCGAGGTGGCCATGTCCCCCGGCAGGTGGACCTGCTTCCCCGCCAGCCCCGTGATGTTGATGACCCGCCCCCCCAGGCGCGTGAGGTACGGCCAGGCCGCCCGCGCGCAGCGGATGGCGCTCATCACGTTGCGGTCGATCTCCGTCTGCCAATCGGCATCCGAGATCTCCGTGATCCCGGCGAGCTTGATCTGGCCCACGTTGTTCACGAGGATGTCCAGCCCGCCCATGGCCTCGGCCGCCTGGCCGACCACGCGGCCGCAGTCCTCCGCCCGGCTCATGTCCGCGGTGAAGCTGAACACCTGGGCGCCCGTCTCCTGCCGCATCTGCTCGGCCGCCCGCTCCAGGGGCTCGGGCCGGCGGGCGCAGATCGAGACCTGCGCCCCCTCCGCCGCCAGCCCCTGGGCGCAGGCCCGGCCGATGCCCTCGCTGCTTCCCGTGATCAGGGCGCGCTTGCCCCGCAGGCCCAAATCCACGCTCTCACCTCCGGTGCCGCACCGGCCGGGACGTCGAAGATTCCCTGTGAATTGGCCTATCGTAGCATAAAGCCCGCCCCGTCCAAAAACCCAGCCGAATCTTAGGCCGCTCCAGGGCAATATAGGCAGTCCACCGAGCCGTCCTCGGCAGCAAGAACCCGCCCTGAGCCCTTCGCCACGCCTGTCCTGACTCCGGCGAGCTCAGACCTCGGCGAGCTCGGTCGAGCCGTCGAGCCGAGCGCACGCGAAGGGTACGGCATGACAAGGCAAACCCATCCCAAATTGGGACACCACCCAGGTTTCGGCGGCGTGGACCACTCCCCCCTGAAATATGTTAAAGGTATTGCAGCGTTTTCAAGAAAAAATCTGGCGGGGAGAACCACATGTTCAGCATCGGCGTGGACATCGGCGGCACCTTCACCGATGTAGCCGTGGTCCAAGACGGGCGAGAGCGGGCCGTGCTGGGCAAGGCCCCCACGACACCAGACGACTTTCTCCAGGGCGTCCTCGACTCGCTGGAAGATGCCGCCCGCCAGCTAGGCCTTCCCCTGCGCGGCCTCCTCGAGAAAGTGCAGCTCCTCGCCCATGGCACCACCGTCACCTCCAACGTGCTGTGGACGCGCAGCGGCCCGCCGGTGGGCCTGCTGGCTACGAGAGGCTTCGCGGACCAAATTCTCATCATGCGCGGCATCGGGCGCGTGGCGGGGCTCTCCCTCGCCGAGCGGCGCCACTACCGCACCACCGACAAACCCGAGCCCCTCGTTCCGCGCAGGCGCATCCGCGAGCTCGCCGAGCGCGTGGATTCCACCGGAGCGGTGCTCGTGCCCATGGATGAGGCCGAGGCGCGCGCCCAGATCCGCGGGCTCATCGAGCGGGAAGGAATCGAGGCCCTGGCCGTGGGGCTGCTTTGGTCGTTCCGGAATCCCGCGCACGAGCGCCAAATCGCCGCCCTGGCGGAGCGGGAGTTCCCCGGCCTGCGGGTGAGCCTCTCCTCCGAGGTATCGGGCCGCCTGGGCGAGTACGAGCGCACCGCCACCGCGGTGCTCAACGCCTACGTGGGCGGAGCCATGGAGGGCTACCTCGAGCGCCTCACCCGGCATCTGGCGGAGACGGGCCTCAGGCAAGCTCCCCTCATCGTCCAATCCAACGGCGGCCTTACCCCCGCGGGCGAGGTGATCCCCGTGCGCACCATCGAAAGCGGCCCCGCCGCGGGCGTGGTGGGAGCGGCGCGCCTGGCGGGGGAGTTGGGGCGCCCTAACCTCATCGCCACCGACGTGGGGGGCACCACCTTCAAGGTGGCGCTCATCCAGGAGGGCCGCTGGGAGATGGCCCCCGAGACCGTACTGGCCCAGTACCATGCGCACGTTCCCATGGTGGATGTGGTCTCTATCGGTGCGGGCGGGGGGTCCATCGCCTGGGAGGATGAGGGCCGCCTGCGCGTGGGACCGCGCTCGGCGGGGGCGGTGCCGGGCCCCGCCAGCTACGGAACGGGGGGAACGGAGCCCACCGTGACGGATGCCGACCTGCTGCTCGGGGTCTTGAACCCCCGGAACTTCCTGGCTGGGAGGATTCAACTCGACGTGGAGGCCGCGCGCGCGGCCTTCGCCCGGCGCGTGGCCCCAAAATTCTTCGGGGGAGATCCCGTCCAAGCCGCCGCCGGGGTGCGGGAGATCATTGACGCCCAGATGGCCGACCTCATCCGCCGCGAGACCCTGGAGCGCGGGCGGGACCCAAAGGACTTCGCCCTCATCGCCTATGGGGGAGCGGGGCCCGCGCACGCCCACGCCTATGCCGCCGAGGCGGGCATCGCCGAGATCATCGTGCCCTACCAAGCCACGGTGCTGAGCGCCTTCGGAGCGGCGGCCGGAGGTGTGCGCTATACGTTGGAGCGCTCGCTCTCCGTGCAGCTGCCGGGAGGCGTGGAAGCGGCGGCAGGCGCCTTCGCCGAATTGGAGGCCGAGGGAGACCAGCGCTTAGCGCGCGCCGCGGTTCCCTCGGGGGTGCGCCGCTTCGAGCGCTGGGTGGCCATGCGCTGGCGGCGGCAGGTGCATAGCCTGGCGATACCCTTTCCGGCGGAGCCGGTGACGGAGGAGTCCCTGTCGAAGGCCGCGTCGGGCTTCGCCGCCGAGTACGCCGCCCGCTACGGGGAGGGCTCCGCCTATACCGAGGCGGGGGTGGAGATCACCCGTTTTTGGATCAACGCCCTGGGGCCCTCCCTGCCCACCTCCCGTGTTCCTCCTCCCGCTCCGATGGCGAAGGCGCCGCCGCAGGGGAAGAGGCGGGTCCAATGGAGCAGGGGGTTCATCGAGACCGCCATCTACGACGGCCCCTCCCTCGCCGAAGGGGCCGCCATCGAAGGACCCGCCATCGTCGAGCACCCGGGCACAACCATCGCCCTGCCCCCCGGCGCGCGCGCCGTGGTGGACGCAGCGGGGCACACCCACATCCGCCTCGAAACCATCTCCCGGCGCGGGGAGGATGAGGGATGAATCCCGTCCGGTTCGAGGTCATCTGGCACCGGATCCTTCAGATCGCCGATGAGATGGGCATCCACTACCTGCGCTGCTCGGGCAGCCAGACGGTGGTGACGGGCAACGACGGCGCCACGGCGGTGATGCTCCCCGACACGAGCCTGGTGGCCATCGGCCCCTACATCGCCACCCAGTCGAACGTGCTCCCCCTCATCGTGCAAAGCACGCAGCGGATGTGCGCGGATAATCCCGGCATCGGCGAGGGCGACATCTTCATCTGCAACGACCCCTACTGCGGGGCGATTCACCATGCCGACGTGGCGGTGGTCGCGCCGGTGTTCATCGAGGGCGAGCTGGCCGCGTGGCTGGGCGTGAGCGGCCACCAGCTTGACATCGGCGGCATGGAGGCGGGCGGCTTCGCCATTCACGCGGTGGACACGCACCAGGAGGGCCTGCGCATCCCGCCCGTCAAGATCGTCGAGCGCGGCAAATTGCGCCAGGACGTCTTCGGCTGGGTGATGAACCAGGTGCGCGACCCCCTCGTGGGCCTGGACGTGAAGGCCCAGCTCGCGGCCATCGCCGTGGGCGATCGCGGCCTCAAGAGCCTCGCACGCCGCTACGGCCGCGAAGCGCTCGATGAGGTGATGCGCGGCAGCATCGATTATGTGGAGCGGCGCTTCCGCGACCGGCTGCGTGGCCTGCCGGATGGCCGGTGGAAGGAAGTCCAGTTCATCGACCACGACGGTCACACTCCCGAGATCTACCGCATCGAGCTCACCCTCGCCAAGGAGGAGGACAGGCTCACCTTCGACTTCACCGGCACCAGCCCCCACGCGAGGGGGCTCATCAACAGCGCCTACTCGGGCCTGCTGGCCGGCGTGCTGTGCGGCACCTACATCCAGCTCGCCTACGACCTGCCCTGGAACAAGGGCATCCACAACTGCATCGCGCTCATCACCGAGAGCGGCACGGTGAACAACTGCGCCTACCCGGCGCCCTGTTCGATGGCCACCATCTCGGCGGTCATCGTCACGATCGACACCGTCTTCGGCGCCATCGGGCGGATGCTGTTGGCCAGCCGGGAGCTGCGCGAGGAGGCCATGGCCATGTGGACGGGCTCCTCGATGGGACCCATCGTGGCGGGCACCTCGCAGCACGGCCATCCCTTCGTCTACACCGAGATGAGCCACTTCGCCGGGGGAGGCGGCGCGCGCACCTACAAGGACGGGGTGGACACCGGCGGGATCGTCTTCAACACCACCCCCAACGTGGCCAACGTGGAGGAGATCGAGAACGATTTCCCCCTGCTCTACCTCTTCCGCCGCCATCTCACGGACTCGGGCGGGCCGGGCAGGTTCCGCGGCGGCATGTCGGCCGAGCTGGCCTACGTGGCCTGGCGGGCGCCGGAGGGCTGGCTTGAGGGCAGCTTCGCGGGCACGGGCGGGGAGATGCCCAACGCCATCGGCCTCTCGGGGGGCTTGCCGGGGGCGGCGATCCGCTTGATCGGCATCTCCGGGAGCGGCGTGCACGACGCCCTGGACCGGGGTGAGATGCCGCCCTCCCGCCTGGAGGACATCCCGGGCCGGCGGGAGGCCCTGCCCGTGAAGCACCCCAGGCGCGCCTTCGGCCGCAACGAGGTCTGGTACCACAACTGGCAAGGCGCGGCGGGCTACGGCGATCCCATCGAGCGCTCCCCCGAGGCCGTGCGCCTCGACGTGGAGGCGGGGGCCGTCTCGCCCGCTTGCGCGAGGGACATCTATGGCGTCGTCCTCGTCCCCGATGGTGGGCTGGACGAGGCCGCCACCCGGGCCAGGCGGATGGAGCTGCGCCGCATCCGCCTGGGCGGCGCCGACCCCCGCGCCATGAACTTTCACCCTCCCGCGGGCGCACGCCGGATCGGCGAGGCGCTTTGGCTGGGGGAGGGACAAACGCTCTGCGGCCGCTGCGGAGAGCCGCTTGGGACGGGGGCGGATCCGCTAGAGTCGTCACGGGTGATCGCGGGTCCCACCGAAGAGGCCGGACCGGTGCGGGGAGAGATGTACCAGGCGCTCTACGGGCGGCGGCTTTTCGCGCTGCGGCGGCAGGTATGCCCGGCCTGCGGCACCCAGCATGAAGCCCGGGTGATCAAGGAGGGCGCCCCCCTGCCCTTCTTCGGGCTGGAGGCGTAGGAAAAGCTCCGCGATCGCTTCCTCTCCGGCCTGACCTCCTGCCAGGGGTAGGGGTCAGGGGCGGTGGACGCAGCCCGCAGCGGACTTTTCTCCGCCGGATTCCCTGAAACCGGGAGAATACAGGGAATCTTCACTCTTTTAGCCCTGCCCGGCAGGCCAAATCGGTGGAATCACTGCGAATTCAATGGGATTCCGTGAAGCAGACTTGCATCTCGAACAGGGAAATGCAGGGAATTACCAAGAAATACAGAAGTCTTTTCCCCTGATGGATGCATATGCCCAATGCCCCTCGTCCCGCTGGCCTGGCGTCCGGAGGGCGGGCCGCCCTTTCGCGCCGCGTTCTTTTGAAACTATAATGAGCTCATTTCCAGGGCTTTGACGCACATCCGCCTGGGCCTGCTCCGGTGGGTGAAGGGGCGGCCCCGGGCCGTCTCCGGCGACTTTCCGGCGGAGGGGAGCGCAGACGCCGCCGGGTGATAGCCGGGGCGGTGAATCCTTCGGGCCCAATGGGAGGGGGAGATCATGGCAGAAAACCGCAACTTCAGCCGCAGGACCTTCATCGGCGCGATGGCGGCCGCGGGAGGGGCGCTGGCCGTCGCTGGAATGACCCGGCCGGAGGCGGCCAGGGCGGCGAAGCCTTCGGGCAAGCCGGTCAAGATCGGCCACATGTGCGTTCTCTCGGGTGTCCTGGGCGGCTACGGGCAGTTCATGCAGATGGGCGCCACCCTCGCGGCCGAGGAGATCAACGCGGCCGGGGGCATCCTGGGCCGGCCGCTCGAGTTCCAGTTCCGCGATGACCAGGTGAAGCCGGACGTGGGGGTCAAGAACGCCCGCTATTTCGTGGACGAGTGGGGGGCCGACTTCGTCGCGGGCATCGACTCGAGCGGGGTCGCGCTGGCCGTCGCCAAGGTCATGCCCCAGCTCAACAAGATCCTGATGATCACCCATGGCGCGACCGAGAAGGTGAACGAGGAACTCGTCTACAAGGAGGGCATCAAACAGGTGTTCCGTATCTCGGTGCCGGTCTATCAGGACGGCATCGCCTCCGCCATGATCGCCAAGGACCTGCCGGTGAAACGGTGGGCCACCATCTCGCCCAAGTACGAGTACGGCTACACCTCCTGGGAGATGTTCAAGAACACCCTCAAACGGTTCCGGCCCGACGCCGAGTTCGTGGAGGAGTCCTGGGCCCCCTTCGGCACCACCGACTTCGGCCCCCACATCTCGAAGGTGATGGGCGCTAACCCCGAGGGCATCTTCACCACCGAATGGGCGGGCGAGGCGGTCGCCCTGGTGAAACAGGCGAAGCTCTTCGGCGTCTTCGGCAAGATCAAGGAGTGGCTCAACCCCATGGGGGCGGCGATGGACGTGCTCGAGGGCCTGGGGAAGGATTACCCCGAGGGGCTCTGGGTGAGCTCGCGCTACTGGTTCCTCTACCCGCCCACGGGCATCAACCAGAGCTTCGTCGAGCGCTTCCATAAGCGCTGGAGCAAGTACCCCCACTACTCCTCCGAGACCTCCTATTCCGCCTACTGGGCGCTCAAGCGGGCCTGCGAGCTGGCCGGGAGCACCGAGACCGACAAGGTGATCAAGGCCCTCGAGGACCTGACCCTGATCACCCCGGCGGGCCGCCGCTGGTTCCGCAAGGAAGATCACCAGGCCGTCTATGAGGTGCCCTGGGGGCGGACCAAGGAGGACCCCAAGTACCCGTTCCGCATCCTGGGGGACATGCGGACGGTGCCGGCCGAGATGTACTACCGACACCCGCCTTTTACCGCCTGAGCCGTCACGGCGCATCCGCCGTGCCGGGGGCCTCTTCCTCCGCCGGGAGGAGAGAGGCCCCCGGCGCCGCTCGCGCGGGAGATCGGGACACCGATGGAGCAGATCCTCTACCAAGGGCTGGTCGGCCTCGGCCTGGCGATGTACCTCTGGCTCGTGGCCGCGGGGCTCACCCTCATCTTCGGCGTTCTGGGGGTGCTCAATTTCGCCCATGGCAGCCTCTACATGCTGGGCGCCTACCTGAGCTATAGCGCGGTGGCCCGCCTCGGGGTGAACTTCTGGGTGGGCCTCGCCGTGGGCCCCCTGGTGGCGGCCCTGGTGGGCGGCTTCATGGAGCGCTTCTTCATCCGCCGCGTCTACCGCATTGACGTGGCCTACCAGCTTCTTCTCACCTTCGCCTTCATCCTCATCTTCGCCGACTTGGTGAAGTGGATCTGGGGCCCCATCTTCCAATCCGCCCCGGTTCCGGCCATTCTGGATGGCGCCGTGCGCATCGTCGGCCGGCCATTCCCCATCTACAATCTCTTCGTCATCGCCCTGGGGCCGCTCGTGGCGCTGGGCCTGTGGCTCATGCTGGAGAAGTCCTGGTGGGGGCGCACCATTCGCGCAGCCGCGGCTCACCGGGAGATGGCGGCCGCCATCGGCGTGAACGTGCCGCGCCTGTTCACGGGAGTATTCATGTTCGGCTCCTGGCTAGGAGCCGTGGGCGGGGCGCTGGGGATTCCCATCCGGACGGTTTCCCCGGGGATGGCGGAGGACTACATCATCCAGGCCTTCGCCGTAGCCGTGATCGGGGGGCTCGGCAACCTCAAGGGGGCCTTCGCCGGCGCCGTCCTCATCGGGCTGGTGAATGCCTACGGGCACCTGTACGCGCCCGTGTTCGAGCTGGCCTTCATGTACATTCTGATGGCGGTCATTCTGGTCGTCCGCCCCCAGGGGCTGTTCGGGAGCTCCTAGGGCGGCGGCCGCGGGAGAAGAAATGAGGCGGATCGCGCGCTGGGCGGCATTCATCGCTTTGGCCTTGTTGCTTCTGGCGGTCCCGCTCACGGGACAACGCTTCCTCATCTACCTCGCCATCCAGGTTCTCATCCTTTCCCTCTTCTCGACGGGGTTCAACCTGCTATTCGGCTACACGGGCCTTCTTTCGTTCGGGCACGCGGGCTTTTACGCCGCAGGCGCCTATGCCACCGGCATCCTGCTGATGCGCACCTCGCTCTCCCTGCTCCCCGGGGTCATGGCGGGCGCCCTCTTCGCGGGCGCGCTGGGGCTTGCGATCGGCTTTTTCTGCGTCCGCCGGACCCGCATCTACTTCTCGATGCTCACGCTGGCCGCCGGAATGATGATCTACGCCCTTGCGTTCGACTGGAAATCGGTAACGGGGGGAGATGACGGCCTCATCGGCATTCCGCGAAGCCCCCTGTGGCTGCCGGGCCTGGGC
This sequence comes from Nitrospinota bacterium, assembly GCA_038042665.1. Classification (GTDB taxonomy): domain Bacteria; phylum UBA8248; class UBA8248; order UBA8248; family UBA8248; genus 2-12-FULL-69-37. Next base: position 2,683 of record JBBTDR010000136.1, on the reverse strand, counting down.
TTCGTTCAAATGAACGCCTTGGGATCTTATTACTATTTCGCCCTCGCCGCGGCGGGGGGGGGCATCTGGCTCATCCACCGCGTCGTCCACTCCCCCTTCGGCCTCATCCTCCAGGGCATCCGGGAGAACGAGAACCGCGCCTCCTTCGCCGGCGTCGCGGTGCGCCGCTACCGGCTGGCGGCTTTCGTAATCTCTTGCTTCATCAGCGGCTTGGCGGGCGCGCTGGTGGCTCCGCTGGAGAACACGGTCGCTCCCACCGCCGCGCACTGGACCAAATCGGCGCAGCCCGTCCTGGCGACCCTGCTGGGGGGAATCCACACCTTCTCCGGCCCCATGGCGGGCGCGCTGGCGTTTTACGTCATCCAGGAGGTCATCGAGCAGGTGACGGAGTACTGGCTCCTCTGGTTCGGCGTCGTGCTTCTGGTTTTGGTGCTCGGCTTCCGGGGCGGCCTGATGGGCTACCTTCAGGAGCAGGCCTGGAGGAGACGCATCCGATGAGCGGACCGGCCACCCTCGGGTTTCTCCGCACAGAGGGCCTGCGGAAGTCCTTCGGAGAGGTGCACGCCGTGGACGGGGTGGACCTCGGCTTCCAGGAGGGAGTGCTCACGGCCATCATCGGGCCCAATGGTGCGGGCAAGACCACCTTCGTCAACCTGCTCTCGGGAAGTATCGCGCCGGACACGGGCAGGATCGTCTTCCAGGAGGAGGATATCACCCATCTTCCTGTCCACGAGCGGGTGCGCCGGGGCCTGGGCCGTTCCTTCCAGATCACAAGCATCTTCCCCCAGCTCACGGTGCGGCAGAATGTCCAGATACCGCTTCTGGGCAGCCTACGGAGCGGCTGGCGCTTTTGGAGGCGCCTCGAGTCCATGACGGAGCTCGCCCGGCGCTCGGATCGTCTCCTGGCGGACATCGGCCTCCAGGATGAGGAAAAAGTTCCGGCCGGCTATCTCTCCCACGGCGACCAGCGGCTCCTGGAAATCGGCGTCGCGCTGGCCGCCGGGCCCCGGCTTCTGCTTCTGGACGAGCCGACAGCGGGCATGAATCCGGCCGAGCGCCGCCGCGTCCTTGAGTTGATCGCCGGCTTGCACGCCGCCCGCCGGACCACCTTCGTCATCATCGAGCACGACATGGACGTGGTCTTCGCGCTGGCGGAGGAGGTGGTGGTTCTCCATCAGGGGCGGCTCCTGGCGAAGGGGAAGCCGGACGTCATCCGGGAGAACCCGCAGGTCCGCGAGGTTTACCTGGGAGTGGAGCTGGCATGATCCTCGAGATCGAGAACATCCACACCTATTACGGCCATAGCCACGTCCTCCAGGGGGTCAGCCTCTCGGTGGCGGAGGGTGAGGTGGTGTGCCTCCTGGGCCGCAACGGCGCGGGGAAGACCACAACCCAGCGCAGCATCATGGCGCTGACCCCCCCGAGAGAGGGAAGCATCCGCCTTCGGGGAGTGGAGCTGACGAGGCTTCCCCCCCACCGAATCGCCCGGATGGGGGTGGGCTACGTCCCCGACGACCGCCGGATTTTCCCGGATCTGACGGTCGAGGAGAATCTCGAGCTCGCCCGGCGGGCCTCGGGCGGCCGACCGGGCACCTGGACTCTGGAGAAGATCCTGAGCCTCATGCCCGCATTGGAGCGGCTGCGCGGGCGCCGAGGGCAATTCCTGAGCGGAGGGGAGCAGAAGATGCTTTCCATCGGGCGGGCTTTGATGACCAATCCCTCCCTCCTTCTCCTCGATGAGCCGTCCGAGGGACTCAGCCCCCTGGTGGTCCGGGGCCTCATCGAGATCATCCGCGCCATCCGGGAGGAAGGGGTCACCCTCCTCATGGCGGATCAGAATCTCAAGTTCTCTCGCTTGGTGGCTGACCGCGCCTATATCTTGGAGACTGGCACCGTTCAGCACGAGGGAACGCTGGACAGGATTTATGCGGACGAAGAAATCGTCCGGCGTTACCTGGCAGTCTGAATTCCTGCCCCCCGAAATCACCCAAGCGGCCATCCTGCTCAATCATCCAACCGAACCCCGTCCTGCCCAAAAACCCGAACGAACCTTATGCCGCGGCGCGGCAATCGCACTTGCGCCATCTTCCGGGCCGTTCGCGGCGGCGTCCCTCCCCTTGTCCTGGTCCATCGAATCCCAGGCCTTCAAATTCAGCCCCCGCACCTTCGAAAGAGTCCATTTTTCGAACTCATGGAGTTGTGTAAAAGATGTATATTTAATGCTTTGCGGATGGATACGGCCTGCCCGCAACATCGCCGGGCCAGCGCGGAGACTGCGGATTCAGACGAGTTTTTTGGACAGGACGGGTCCCCGGCGGCCAGGCTGCCCCGAGGCCGAAGAAAGTGAAAGAAGAACAAAATTCACCTGAAAGACAGCTTTGGGTATGGGCACGGGGCCGAATCTCGCCACGCCACGGGCCGATGATGCGGCCGCGCGAAGGCGTTCGTTCTAGTAGGGATCGAATTTTTGAGGGGCACAGCTCCAAAAAGGACCTTTTCCGCCGCCCCTTGAAATATAATACGATACCCATTGAGTGCGGGCCCGGATTTTGCGGAGCACGAGGGGAGGGGGCCATGCGGTGGTGGATCGGCCTCTTGCTGGCGTTGCCGCCCATCCTGGCGCCTTCCACAAACGGCGCGCGGGCCCAGGACGCTTGCCCGCCGGGCTCGGTGAAAATCAGCG
>JBBTDR010000135.1:0-8912 GCA_038042665.1 Nitrospinota bacterium | reverse complement strand
CGGGCATCGCGATGGCGCGCTTCCGGCTGCTGCGCGATCTCTTCGAGCCGCTCCTCCGGCTCTTGTTCCCCCTGCCGAAATCCGCCCTCATCCCCATCCTCATCGTGTGGCTGGGGATCGGCCACGCCTCCAAGGTCGCCGTCATCTTCCTGGGGTGCATCCTTCCCGTGATCGTCAGCTCGTTCAACGGGGCGCGGGGGGTGGACCGCCACCTCGTCTGGTCGGCGCTCATCATGGGGACGGGCAGGCGGAAGCTCCTGTGGAAGGTGATCATCCCGGGCGCCCTGCCGGACATCCTGAGCGGGACGCGGCTGGCCCTGGCGGTCTCCTTCGTCCTCCTCGTGGGCGCGGAGATGCTGGCCGGCAACACCGGCCTGGGATTCCTCACTTATTTCCTGGGCGAGGCGGGGGACTTGGCGGGCATGTTCGCCGCCATCTTCACGCTGACGCTGCTCGGTTTTCTCGCCGACCGGCTCTACCTCCGCCTGATGCGGCGGGTTCTCATCTGGCAGCGAGAAGGCCAGGAGTAGGCGGCCTCCGGAGGGAGAGCGATGGCCCGCGCGCGGCGGTACGGCTCCGTGCTGTTCCTCCTCCTGGCGTGGGAGGCGGCCAGCCAGCTGAAGCTGGTGCCCGCCTTCTTTCTCCCCTCCTGGGTGTCCATCGGCCAGCAAGCCTACGCGGATTTCGCCTCGGGGCAGCTCCCCGCGGACATCCTCCTTTCCATGTACCGCGCCCTGACGGGCCTCTCCCTGGCCGTTCTGGTCGGGGTGCCCCTCGGCGCCGCGATGGGAAGGCTGCCGGCCGTCCGCTGGTTCTTCGATCCGCTCGTGTCGATCTGGCTGCCCGCCCCGAAGATCACCTTCTTCCCCGTCTTCGTCATCTGGTTCGGCTTCGGCGACCTGTCGAAAGTGGCGCTCGTGTTCAGCGGCTGCGTCTTCCCGATCGTGAACATGACCTACCTCGGGACGATGAGCATCGACCGCTATCTGGTCTGGTCGGCGCGGAACATGGGCACGGGGGAGCGGAAGATGCTCTGGAAGGTCGTGCTGCCGGCGGCGCTGCCCCAGGTCTTCAACGGCCTCCAGATCGCCTTCCCCGTCTCGCTCATCGTGACCTCGGTCACGGAGATGCTGGGGGGCGGGGGCGGCGTCGGCGCCTCCATGATGGAGAGCGCGCGCTTCGCGCAGATGCCCCGCGTCTTCGTCTACCTCATCACGCTGGCGCTGGTCGGGACCCTCTCGATGGGCCTTCTGGCCCGCCTGAGGGCGCTGCTGCTGCAATGGCATGAGGAAGCCCAGGCGGGCCGCTAGGGGCCGCCTGGGCCTCCGGCCGGAGCGGACAAAGGCGGGAAAAAAACTAATTTGCGGCGGCCATGACGCGCCGGCGGGCCTCCTCGGCGATGGAGGCGTCCACGTGCTTGGCGATGTCGAGGGGCTTCTTCAGGTAGCCCATCTCGTGCAGCACGTTGACGTTGCTCTGGAGGACCTTGACGTCGACCTGGCCATAGGGGCTGTGGTAGGAGTCCCCCTCCTTGGTGAGGGCCCAGGCGTCGTAGGCCGACCGGGGGCGCTTGGTGAATTTGGCTATGACGTCCAGCGCCTGGTCGCGGTTGGCCGGGTTGAGGAACCATTGCACGCCGCGGGCGTAGTCCTCCGCCATGTTCTGCACGGCGGCGCGGTTCTTCGCCAGGAAGTCCCCCCGGACGGCGTGAAAAAGGGCCTGGATCTTCCCCATGGCCTCATCGGCGCCGAAGACCTTCCTGACCTGCGATGAGATCTTCGGGTCGAAGATGAAGGGGGTGGTGATGGCCGCGATGTCCACCTTCCCCTGGCTCAGCATGGCGAACATGTTGGGGAAATTGACCTCGACGGGGGTGTAGTCCCGCTTCGCCTCCAGCCCAGCCTTCCGGAGGGCGATCCGGGCCGCGATGTCGAGCGCGGTGCCGAAGGCGGGAACGGCGATCCGCTTCCCTTTGATATCCTGGATGGTCTTGATGGGGGAGTCCTTCATCACGGACCAGTACGAGGTGAAATGCCCCGGCTCTCCGTAGGATGAGATGTCCAGGATGGCCTTGATGTCGAGCTGCGCGTTCTCGATGGCGGTGGCGAAGCTGGAGTATGCGATCCAGGCGATGTCGAGTTCCTTCGCCGCCAGCATCGGGATCTGGGCCGAGGTGTTGGCGACATAGATGAGCTCCACCTCGTAGGACTTCCCGTGGTGCTTCAGAAGCTTCTTGTTCTCGAAAATCAGCGGCGTCAGGTGGCCGGGAGGGATGCCGTGGGCCAGGCGGATCTTGACGGGCTCGGCGGAGGCCTCCCGGAGAGAGAAGGCGAGGATAAGCAAGGGGAAGACGGCGATCAAGGCGATGGCAGCTTTCAGTCTCCGAACAGCATAGCGTTTCATCGTTATTCCTCCGGCGGGAAGATGGGTTCGGCGGGCGCGTCCCGCCCGATGAGGGGAATCTCTCACAGCCGCCGCTTGCCTTTCATCGGAGAATCAGACAAAAGCATCCTAGCACCGGCCATTTTACTGCTCAAGCTTCCGGGCGCATGCTTCCTGGGCCCAATCGGGGAGGGTGTTTTGTGGAGAAGAAGCGCGTCGCGGTGGAAACCACGGCCGAAGCCTATCTGACCCTGCTCGCCGACCGCGGGATCGAGTACTTCTTTGGCAACGGCGGGACGGATTTCCCCTCGATCATCGAAGCGTTGGCGAAACTCAAGGCCGAGAAGCGGCCCTCGCCCATCCCCATCCTGGCCCCGCACGAGATGACGGCCATGAGCATGGCGCACGGCTACACCATGGTGACGGGCCGCCCCCAACTCGTGATGGTCCACGTGTCGGTGGGGACGGCGAACTCTCTCATCGGGCTCATCAACGCGAACCGGCTGAACATCCCCATGCTCTTCACGGCGGGCCGGACCCCCATCACGGAATCCGGCCTGCGAGGGAGCCGCAGCGTGATGATCCATTGGGCGCAGGAATCCTTCGACCAGGGCGCCATGGTGCGCGAGTTCGTGAAGTGGGACTACGAGCTGCGCGCCTTCGAGCAGCTCGAGACCGTTGTGGACCGCGCCCTGGGCATCGCCACCTCCCATCCGCAGGGGCCGGTCTATCTCACCCTGCCGCGGGAGGTGCTGGCCGCGCCGCAGAAGGAGTTCACCTACTGGGCGAAGCCCCGCACCACCCGGCCCGCCCGCCTCTACCCGGACCTCGGGGCCATCGAGCGCGCGGCTGAGCTGATCGCGAACGCGAAGTATCCCATCCTCCACGTCGGGGCCATGGGCCACGACCCGGGGACGGTGTGTGAGCTCGTCGCCCTGGCCGAGATGGGCGCCTTCCCCGTCGTCGAGGATCGCTTCCGCGAGTACGTGAACTTCCCCTCGGACCATCCCCTCCACCAGGGCTACGCGCTGTGGGAGCACTTCAAGGAGACGGACGTCGTCCTGACCATCGAGTCCTGCGTGCCCTGGATCCCCTCCCAGGTCCAGCCGCGCCCGGAGACGAAGTTCATCCAGCTGGCCATCGATCCCAACTTCTCCCGCTACCCCATCCGCGGGTTCCCGGCCGACCTCCCCATCCAATCCGAGCCCGGCCCCGCCCTGGCGGCGCTGCGCGAGGCCCTCAAGCCCAAGCTCGCGGGCAAGGAGAAAGAGATCGCCCAGCGGCGCGCGGCCCTGGAGAAGTCCCACCAGGTCCTCCGCAAGGGGTGGAAGGAGGAGGCCGAGAAGGCCTCCAAGAGCAAACCCATCGATTACGTCTGGCTCTCCAAGTGCATCAACGATGCGCTGGGGCAGGACGACATCCTGGTGAACGAGTACGACATGGTGGGCACCCAGCTCCTCCGCACCAAACCGGCCACCTACTTCGACCATCCGCCCTCGGCGGGGCTCGGCTGGGGCTTCGGGGCGGCCCTGGGAGCCAAGCTGGCCGCCAAGGACCGCACCGTCATCGCCACGGTGGGGGACGGCTCCTACATCTTCAGCAACCCGGCCGCCTGCCACTTCGCCTCGAACGCCCACAAGCTCCCCGTCCTGGTGGTGGTCTTCAACAACCGCACCTGGGGTTCCGTCAAGCGGAACGCCCGGGCCCTCCACCCGGACGGCTGGGCCGCCGGGCAGAACGACTTCGCCTTCACCGCCCTCGAGCCCTCGCCGGCCTTCGAGAAGATCTGCGAGTCCTGCGGCGGCTACGGCGAGCGGGTGGAGGATCCGGATCAGATCAAGCCCGCCCTCGAGCGCGCCCTGCACGCTGTGCGCGGAGAGGGGCGTCAGGCCCTCCTCAACGTGATCTGCCAGAAGCCGTGAAGCTGATTTCATAGGCTGAACCCAGAAGCAGATTCCTTCGGGGGCCTCCGCCCGGACGGGTGGAAGACCCCCTTTTTTGCGTGAGCCTCTTTTTACGTGAGAATTCCGGCCTGCTCCCGATGGAGGGAGAGCCCACGTCTCCATATGGAGACGTGGGCGAAGGGACGGGAAAATGGATGCGCGCGCGAACTTTCGATTGCGGGGGCTGTGATATGTGATTAAATATAAAATATCTTGATCCCGATCATCCGCACTCGAGTCGTCCACAATGTACCCGGAAGGAGCGGGAACTCGCATGGAAAGAGCGCTCGGCGAGGGGGCTCCCTACCGAACTAAGAAGGACATGGCGTACGAGCAGCTGCGCTCGGACATCGTCTCGGGGGCCATCCGCCCCGGGGAGCGGCTCATCCTGCGCGAGCTGGCCGCCCGCCTGGGGACGAGCCTCCTCCCCGTCCGCGAGGCCATCCAGCGCCTCGAGGTGGAAGGTTTCGTGCTCTCCTCCCCCCACGTGGGGGCCCGCACCGCCTTCCCGGACCTGGACCGCATCACCGAGACCCTCACCATCCGGGCGTGCCTGGAGTCGCTGGCGCTGCGCCTCTCCGCTCCCCTGATGGGGGAGGCGGACTTCGAGGCGCTCGATCGCATCATCGGGGACACCGAGGCCGCCTGCGGGCGGGGGGAGACCCCGGAGCTCAACCGCCTGAACCGCACGTTCCACCTCCGCCTCTTCGAGCCCTGCCCCTTGCCCCGGCTGAAGAAGATGATCCTGGACCTCTGGGACGAATCCTCGATGAGCAGCAACCTGCTCTACTTCTTCGACCCCAGCCGGGCCCGGCAGAATCTCTCCGAGCACCGCCGGCTCCTCCGCCATCTCCGGAAGGGGGACATCAAGGGGGCGGAGCGGATCCTCGTCCTCCAGCGCGCGAACGCGGAGAGGTCCCTCCGCAGGCAGTTCAAGTCCAAGACCTGGAGCGGCCAGGACTGGCTGCGGGTTTTCCCCGGCCACGAGGTGAAGGGAGAGGCCTGAGCCGGGCGGGTTGGGGGCGAGCATGGACATACGGGCACGGGGACGAAAGCCAGGACCTCGATAGGAGATTCCCATGTACCTGAATGCGGAGCGCGCGCGCGGCTTCATGAAGGATTTTGGGATCGACGCCATCGTGGCGAGCACGCCCGAGAACGTGACCTATGTGGCGGGGACGGTGAGCTGGTCGGTCAAGGTGTACGCCTACTCGGTCCACATGTTCGCGGTCTTCCCGCGGGACGAGAGCCGCCCCCCGGCCCTCATCGTCCCCGGGCAGGAGGTTACCTACGTCTCCATGCAGCAGTCCTGGATCAAGGATCACTACACCTTCGGGGGGAGGAGCGCGCTGATTCAGCCCCCGGGCGCCAGGCCTCAGACGCCCGAAGAGGAAACCTACCTCGCCTTGTACAACAACGACGCCCGCCGGGCCAAGAATGCGGGGGCGGCGCTGGGGCAGGCGCTCCGCGAGCGGGGGCTGGACAAGGGGAAGATCGCCCTCGACCAGGAGCGCGTGATGCCGGACGTGCGCAAGCAAATCGAGGAGGCGCTCCCCCAGGCCGCGATCGTCGATGGGGCCGACCTCTTCCGCCTGATCCGGATGGTGAAGATCCCCGACGAGATCCGGGCCCTGCGGGCGGCGGCCGAGCTGAACGAGCGGGCCTGCTCGGTCGCCTCGCTGGCGGTCCGCGAGGGGGCGACCGAGAACGAGGTCTCCTCGGTGTTCCGCGCCGAGGTGGGCCGGGGCGGGGGCATCTGGCAGTGGTTCCACTTCTGTTCGGGCCGGCGGGCGACGGGGATCTTCCCCCCCACCGGCAAGAAGCTGGCCAAGGGGGAGATGTGGAAGTTCGACGCGGGCCTTGTCCTGGGGAACTACCAGGCCGACACCGGCTGGGGCGGGGTGCTGGGCGAGCCCACCCGGGAGCAGCTCGACATGTGGAAGGCCACCGAGGTGGGCTTCGAGGCGGCGATGGCCGAGGTGAAGGCGGGCGTGATGGGCTCGAAACTCTTCCGCACCATGCTCGATGCCACCCGCGCCCTCTTGCCTGGGCACAACGGCAACTTCGCGGGCCACGCCATCGGCCTGGAGCAGCGGGAGGTGCCCTACGTGCTGGCCGATCCCACGCCGATCCACAGCCAGTTCCTGCCAAAGTCGAGCGACTTCCCGCTCGAGGCGGGGACGACGATCTGCCTGGAGAACCCCTGCCAGGTGTTCGGGGTGGGAGGCACCCAGATCGAGAAGACGGTGGTGGTGACCCGCAACGGCTGGGAGCCCATCTATCCCCAGGAGCGCAAGCTCTGGGTGCGCCCGGCCTAGCGCCCGATCGTTTCATCCGCGGGGTTTCGCGCCCCGCTCACCGAGAGGATTGGAACCATGTGCGCCATTCGTTGCATTGACCTGAGTTGCCCGATGGCCAACGGCGCCCACGAGCCGCGCCCCCCTGAGATTTACTACATGGGCCACAAGGAGTTCGGCGAGAAGTCCGCGGCGGGCTGGGGCCTCAAGCTCGAACAGCTGCACGATGGGCTCGGCAGCCAGACGGAGTTCATCAAGGTCTCCACCCACTCGGCCACCCACATGGACGCCCCCCTGCACTACGGTCCCACCGTGGCGGGGAAGCCCTCCCGCTCCATCGACCAGGTGCCGCTCGAGTGGTGCTTCGCCGACGGGGTGGTGCTCGACCTGCGCCACAAGAAGACGGGGGACTACATCACCGCCGCCGACATCGAGGCCTGCCTGAAGAAGATCAACTACAAGGTCAAGGAAGGGGACATCGTCCTCCTCTGGACCGGGACGGACGAGAAGCGCTCGGACCCCAACTACGCCGAGCTGCACCCCGGCATGAGCATCGAGGCGACCGAGTACCTCATGGACCGGGGGGTCAGGATCATCGGCATCGACGCCTTCGGCTTCGACCGCCCCTTCGGTGTCCAGATCCCCGAGTTCAAGGCGGGGGACCGCCGGGCGCTCATGCCCTGCCACCACATCCTGGGCCGCCGGCGCGAGTATCTCCAGATTGAGCAGATGGCCAGCATGGGGAGCATCCCGAAGCCGCACGGCTTCAAGATCGCCTGCTTCCCCATCAACGTGGAGAAGGCGTCGGGGGCCTGGGTGCGGCCGGTGGCCATCGTGGACGACGGGAAGTGAGGAGGGAAAGGAAACGATGGATTTCAGCCTGACCGAAACGCAGCTATCGCTTCAGCAGTTGGCGCATGAGTTCGCCGAGAAGGAGATCCGGCCCGTCGCCCGCGAGCGGGAGCGAATCCCCGACCCGCACGAGCGCTTTCCGTGGGATGTCCTCGAGAAGGGCAGCAAGCTCGGGCTGCGCACCCTCTCCCTGCCCGAGGAGAGGGGCGGCGGCGGGGCCACCATCCTGGACCTGTGCATCGTGGGAGAGGAGATCGCCTGGGGCGACCTCGGGGTGGCCGTCACCTTCGACCAGACCTGGAAGGTCATCCACTTCCTCGACCGGATGTGGAACGGGGAGCAGCGGGCCCGCTTCCTGCCCGCCTTCCTCGAGGATCACCGCTTCCACTGCGCCGTGGGGATGACCGAGCCCGACGTGGGCTCGGAGAACTTCATCTCCTCCGATAGCCCCCAGCACGGGGTGCGGCTGCGGGCCGCCCGCGATGGGGACGGCTGGGTGCTCAACGGGATGAAGCACTTCATCAGCAACGGCGGGATCGCCAAGCTCTACGTCATCGTCACCCGGACGGACCCCAAGGCGGCCGTCGCCAAGGGGGTGACCTACTTCATGGTCACGCCGGGCGCCCGGGGTTTTTCAATCGGAGAGATTCATGGCAAGCTGGGCCAACGCCTCTCCCAGAACGCCGAGCTCATCTTCGAGAACTGCCGCGTCCCCGACGCCGACCGGGTGACCGAAGTGGGAGGCGGCGTGAGGGCCCGCGCGGGCTCCTTCTCGCGCGGCTCGGTCATCGAATCCGCGGCCACCGCCCTGGGGCCCGCCCGGGCGGCCTACGAGGACGCCGTCGAGTACGCGCGCAACCGCGTCCAGGGCGGGAAGCCCATCATCCAGCACCAAGCCATCGGCTTCATGCTGGCCGACTGCTTCATCGAGTACACGGCCGCCCGGCAGACGCTGCACTACGCCGCCTGGATGGCCATGAAGGACCAGGGCTACGACCCGAAGCTGGGCTACATGGCCAAGGCCTTCGCCTCGGAGGCCTGCTTCCGCATCGCCAGGCGCGCCATGGAGGTGTGGGGCGGGATGGGCTACATGACCGAGGCCCCGATGGAGAAGTACCTGCGCGACGTGACGAGCTTCCTGCACTCGGCGGGCACGAACGAGGCCCAGCACGTCCGCTCGATGCCGTACCTCTGACGAAGGAGGGCCCGCCCGGTTTATCGCGCGCCCGCCGTTGCCTCGATGGTTTTGTGTGGACGGATTTTGGGGATCGGAGGCGACTTTCGCCGGCCATCCCCCCTTGGGGAGGAGAAGAGCCATGAAGCCCTCGCGCGTGTGGGTGGGAGCACTTCTCTGCGTTCTCTTTGCGTTGGCCGGAGGGCTGCCTGCCTTCGGCGCCCAGAAGCTGACCCCGGTCAAGGTGACCATGGCGAACCCCAT